>JACRHK010000281.1 GCA_016217625.1 Nitrospirota bacterium | reverse complement strand
GGTTCGTCACCCACATGAAGAAGCTCAAAGACCCCGAGGTCTTTCTGGCCCGTTTCCTCCGGGCCGTGAAGGGGCTGGGCCCTGCGCTGGGCCCCCTGCTCTTTCAACTGCCGCCCTTCTGGAAAGCGGACACCGGACGTCTGCGGGACCTGCTCGCGTATCTCAAGGCGCAGCGGATCGTCCGGCCCGTGCAGGCGGTCTTTGAATTCCGCCACCCGAGCTGGCTGACGGTAGAGGTCTGCCAGATCCTCGTCGATCATGGGGCGGCCCTCTGCCTGTCCGACTGGCCGGATCTGTGCGTCGAGGGGCCGGTCACGGCGGATGTTGTGTACGTCCGCCGCCACGGCCCTGCTGTCCTGTACGCCTCGCGATACAGCCGGCGCGCTCTCCTTGACGATGCCGGGCGCATCCGGGCCTGGCTGGATGCGGGGAAGACGGTGTACGTCTACTTCAACAACGACGCGGAAGGATGGGCCGTGGCCAACGCCCGCGAGTTGCGGGAGATGGTGGAGAGGGTGGGGGTTGACAGAATATCCGGCCCGCGCTTGGAGAACTGGAGAGCGAAGTGATGGGGATCGGGACTTGCATCTTGCCATTCATCCCGTCCCAGACGGTGCTTTTCTATGCTAGAATAGCATCTATCGGCAGGATGCGGGGATTGGTCAGATTGCCGTAAAAGGGGATGCTGGGTCTAGGGTTTTGGGGAACGGCCGATGAAAAAGAAGGTCTTGCTCGTTGAGGACACGGCCACCATCCGACAGATGTACAAGGGAAAGCTGCTGCTGGAGCAGTTCGAGGTGCTGACCGCCGACCACGGCGGGGAGGCCTTGCAGATCCTGGCGCGGGAGCGGCCGGATTTGATTCTCTTAGACCTGATGCTCCCCGTGGTGGACGGCTTCAAGGTGCTCCAGGTGGTGAAGACCGACCCGCGGCTGCAAGAGGTCCCCGTCATCGTCTTTTCGGCCAAGGGGCAGCCGGAGGAGATCGAGAAGGCGATGAAACTCGGGGCAACCGACTTTCTCATCAAGTCGGTGAGCAAGCCCAAAGACGTGGTGGACAAGATCAAGAAGGTGCTGGCCGAGACGACCGTGAAAGGTTCGGCCCCCGCCTATCGGGTGGCGATCCAGGAAGAGGGGCTGGATATCCAGTCGCTGTTTCGGGACTTCGCCGTGGCCCGCTGTCCACGGTGCGGGGGGCGGCAGGTCCTCGAGCTCGTGCCCGATTTTACCCAGGCATCCCCCTGGTTCTCCGCGCACTTTGTCTGCCACTCCTGCCTGCCGGCCGCGCCAAGCCGGGCAAGCTAGGCTTCGGGAGGCTCTTGATGGAAGACAAGACGAAACGGGCGACGCGGCACGTCCGGCGGCTCTGTATCCGCTACGGCGTGGACGGCTATGACTCCACGGCCTTCACGGGGAACTTCTCGATGACGGGGTTCTTCATCCACACGAACCGGGTCTATAAGCCGGGGACGCGCCTGCGCTGCGAGATTACCACGCCCAGCAACGCGCTCATTCACGTCGAGGGGACCGTCATGCGGTCCAAGTCGGTGCCTCCCCAGCTCGTCCGCGCCGTCCGCTGCGGCATGGGAGTGCACGTGCATCCCTCCCCGTCTTTTCACCGCTTGCTCCGGGAGTTGGAACTGCTGTAAGCATGCGGTCGCTGGACGATCTCCGGCGGACGCTCCTTCGGATCGACCGCCGGGGATACAAGGCCTACCAAGAGATCGAGGGGCGGTATCAGGGAAATGCCTACCTCCTGATGATCGACCAGGTCCAGGGGGATCCCTTCGCCGCGCCCTCCCGCGTCCGCGTCCTCCTCTCCCAAGATCAAGCCGGGTTTCCTCCGGAACTCTATCCAACAACACCTCGCCGGATTGCCCTGCAGGATTATCTGATCCGCCGGTTCGCCGAAGCCATCCACGCCATCGTCGAGGGTTCGCGGGGCAGTGGACGGAGCGGGTTCATCGGGATCGACTGCGGGGGGCAGGAGGTCTTGGAGCGGACGGCCTGTCTCGTTTCGGAGCAGGGGGTGGAGGTCCGCTTCGTCATGGGGCTTCCTGCGGCAGGGCGGACGATCCTGGCCCACGAGGCGATCGCGATGTGTTTCGAGAATCTTCCCCGGATCGTTGATGAGTCGCTTCGGTATTCCCGCCTGGAACCCCGTTCCCTCCGCCGACACCTCGAGGTCGTCGAGGACCAGGCGGCCCTCCGCGCGCAGCTCCGCGAACAGGGTCTCGTGGCGTTCCTCGGCAACGGGGCCATTCTCCCGCGGCGCAGCGGCGTGGATGACCGGCCGCTTCGCGGCGACGGCCCAATGGTCATCCCTCTGCAGGCGCCTTCCGAGCTGGAGGTTACGCTCCATGCGCCTCATGCGGGAGCGGTGCGGGGGATGGGGCTCCCCGCCGGCGTGACCCTCATCGTCGGCGGCGGGTTCCATGGGAAGTCCACGCTCCTCCGGGCGCTGGAGCGCGGCGTCTATCCCCACATCCCCGGGGACGGCCGCGAGCAGGTGGTCACGCTATCCACGGCCGTAAAGATCCGCGCCGAGGACGGACGCTCTGTCGCGGGGGTGGACATCTCCCCCTTCATCAACCACCTGCCGTTCGGCAAGGAGACCCGGAACTTCTCGACGGAGAACGCCGGCGGCTCCACCTCCCAGGCGGCCAACATCCTGGAGGCGCTGGAAGCGGGGGCGGAGCTGCTGCTGGTGGATGAAGACACTTCGGCCACGAACTTCATGATCCGGGATGAGCGGATGCAGGAGCTGGTTGCCAAGGCCCAGGAGCCGATTACGCCCTTCCTGGACAAGGTCCGGCAGCTCTATGCCGAGCACGGCGTTTCGACGATCCTCGTGATGGGAGGATCGGGCGACTACTTCGACGTGGCCGACCGGGTGATCCAGATGGAGGCCTATCGCCCGTTGGATGTGACGGATCGCGCGCGGGCGATCCGGGAGAAACAGCCCCTTCGCCGGCTTCACGAAGGGGGGGATCGCTTCGGCCCGATGCCTGCCCGGGCGCCGCTCGCTTCCAGCTTCGACCCCAGCCGGGGGCGGCGGGAGGTGAAGATTGACGCGAAGGGGCTGCGGAGCCTGCTATTCGGCAGGCTGATGATCGATCTCGGCGCCGTGGAGCAGTTGGTGGACGACAGCCAGACCCGCGCCATCGGCGAGGCGATCCACTATCTGGCAATGCGCTGTTTTTCGCGGGAGCTGACGCTCCGCGAGGCGCTGGATACCCTGGATCGGGAGCTGGAAGACAAAGGGTTGGATATTCTCGCCCCTTATCCCGCGGGTGATCTCGCCATGCCCCGACGCTTCGAGATCGCGGCGGCTATCAATCGGATGCGGTCATTGAAGATAGCAATGAGCAATGAGCAATGAGCAATGATCTCAAGCCTCGCTACTCGTTACTCATTGCTCGTTGCTTAACTGGCGATCTCCAGGCGGCAGGTGAAGGGGAACCCTTCGGTGCGTGCGGAGGCGTGGACCTGCTCGCGCTTCAGTTCGGCCACCTCCAGCGGCAGCGTGGCCACCAACGAAGATCCGGTTTGGTGGACCTCCAGCATGAGTCGCGTGGCGGTCACGAGGTCTTTGCCGAACAGACGGAACAGGATCCGCACCACGAATTCCATGGTGGTGAAGGGATCGTCCATGAAGATCACGTGGTAGAGGGGCGCGAGGGCTTCCCGCGGGGCGGTATGCTCCGCCGTCTCTTGGGCTGGTGTCGGTCGGGTCGCCATGGATTCCCCTGCTGTCCATTGTCTATCTTCTATCTTCACTCCCACCTGTTCACCTGATTGGGCGGGTGGCGGCCTTCAAAGAACGCGCGGAGATTGTCCAGCGCCATCTCCCCCATGCGGATACGCGTCTCCGTTGAGGCGCTTCCCAAATGCGGGAGGAGGACGACTTGAGGAAGCCGGCGCAGCCGCTCGGGGACTTCCGGCTCGTTCTCGTACACGTCAAGCCCCGCTCCGGCAATCTGCCCGGATTCCAGGGCTTCCACCAGGGCGGCTTCATCCGCGACCGGTCCGCGCGAGGTGTTGATAAGGAACGCCGTGCGTTTCATCCGGGCGAACTCTTTTGTCCCCAAGAGGTGGCGCGTGCTTGGCGACAAGGGCGTATGCACCGTCACGAAGTCGGAGGCCGCCAGCAGGTCGTGGAGCGTTAGGAACTGCGCGGCCAGCTCCCGCTCGACCCGCACATCCAGCCGCGTGCGGCTGTAGTAGAGGATGCGCATTCCGAACCCCTGGGCCCGCCGGGCCACGGCCTGGCCGATCCGGCCCATCCCGATGATCCCGAGGGTCTTGCCGTGGATGTCGGCGCCCAGCAGTTGGGTCGGCGTCCACCCCGTCCATCGCTCTTCCCGCACCAGCCGGTCCCCTTCGATCAGGCGGCGCCCCACGGCCAGGATGAGCGCCCAGGTCAGGTCGGCGGTCGTCTCCGTGAGGACGCCGGGCGTGTTCGTGACGGCGATGCGGCGAGCCGTGGCGGCTTCGAGGTCCACGTTGTTGTGCCCCACGGCGTAGTTGGCGATGATCCGGAGCGCCGGCGCGGCGGCGATCACCTCGGCGTCGATGGGGTCGCTCAGCATCGAGACCAGGGCCTCGCGGTCCTTGACCCCGGCGAGGATCTCGGCTTTGGTGAGGGCGCGATCTTCGGAGGGGCAGAGGAGATCGAACCCCTCCCGAAGGCGGCCCATGACCGGCTCAGGCAACGTGCGGGTGAGAAAGACCTTGGGAGGCATAGCGACGACCGGACAGCTCTTCCAGCAGGGAGAGCCCGATGGGGACGCGAAGCGCATGCGGACGGAGGCCGCGTTCTTTCAGGTAGAGGGCGTTGATGGCGACGAGGAGGCGGTTCATCAGCTCGAGGTTCAGGATGAGGCCCTGGGGGATCGTGGAGGGGTCGGCGATCCCTTGGAAGTTGAGGTGGCAGTACGCGAGAGAGGAAGGAGAGCGATTCCCCTTGCCGGGCAGCAGGATCGGCAGACCGTGGGTCTTGCACAGCAGGGGGCGGTAGGCGTGCAGTAGGCACCGGTCCTCGTCCAGCAGGGCGCACTGCTTCCTTTTCCGCATGTGGAGGGTTTCTTCGATCTTCGCGGCGATTGCCTTCTGAGTCGAGTGGGGAAGCCGCTGGAACCCCGTCCGGAGATGGTGGGCCTCGATGGGGAAAATCGTCAGCGGCACGCGGCAGCAATCGCTGCACCCGGGGCGGCAGGCGATCTCGCGGGAGAACCGCATCAGGACGCGCTGGTGGACCTGATCCACCTTCTTGACGAGCTGAAGATAACGGGTATAAGCCGACTCGGGCATCCTAAAGATCCTCAACAAGTATTAGCATACTCTATTTGCTTAAAGAAAACAACTAGAGTCATGTATTGGACAGCCCTGGTCTATCAGAAACAACCAAGGGATTTGTCTTGACAGAATTCGGGAAGTGTGGTTATTTAACATAAATAGTAGGGTAATTGCCCACGAATTCGGACTAATTTTTGCTTATGTCATGAATGCTCGTTGCTTTCAACAGCTTGAAAGTCTTGGGGAAAAGGTCGGTGTTCCGTTCATTGAACCGGAAGGAAATTTCCCCC
>JACRHK010000030.1 GCA_016217625.1 Nitrospirota bacterium | reverse complement strand
GGCGCCTCCCAATGCCCCTTGCCGACGGCCAAGACCCTCCCGGCCTGCGGCTTCTCCTTCGCCGTGTCCGGGATGTAGAGCCCTCCCGTCGTCCGCTCCTCCGCCTCCGACGGCTCAATCAACACCCAGTCATGCAGCGGTCGAATCCCCATCCTCTCACCTCCCTATCTTTGTGATGACTGTTTATTGAAGACACGGCCTTCTATACGACATCCATCTGCGCGGAAGGACAAGTACCATGTGGCACACTCATCAATATACCGAAGATTGCAAGGGCTTTTCAAGCGCAAAAGAGGTCTTCATCTTTCTTAATGCAGCATCGCCTGAAATCGGCTGGCGTCCTGCCACATCGCGGTGTTGTTGAAAAGGACATAGGTCTCCTTCGCCTGACGGCAGAACCCCAGAAGCTCGATCAGGTCCCATTCCGTGTACTGGTAGCGGTAGCCGCCCCTGCCGTGGAGGCGGAAGTAGGCTGGCTCCCCCCCGCCTGAGGCGGGCAGGCGCTCAAACGGGTCCACGCAATGGATGAGGTTCCGACGCGCGCAGGCGTCCCTGATCTCCTCATCCTTCCACTCCCCCCGGGGCTCCCAGGCCAGCAAAAGCCCCCCGCGGTCGATCGCCCCGAAGAACGCCTCAAGATTTTTGCGGTGCTCTGCCGTGGGGGTAAAAGATGGCGGACACTGGAAGACGACGATCCGGCAGCGGAGCGCCCGGGCCAGGGCCAGGGTCTGCTCCCAGGCTTTGAAGACCTCTGCCGTCGGCTTGAACGCCCCGTAGCTCCGCTTCTCCGCCTCCGTGAGCTTCCGCCGGAGGCGGCGGTACGTGGGCGAGGGGGGTGCATGCGTGATGAACTGCGGCGTCTTGAGGACGAACTCGACCCCCTCCGGGGCCGCCGCCCGCCACCGTTCCACGGTGGTCAAGCGGGGCAGGTTGTAAAACGTCTCCTGGATCTCCACCAGGGAAAAGTCTTTATAATACTCCGGCCGCCTCACCGGCCATCCGCAACACCCCACCCGGATCATGGAGCACCCTCAGCTTTCGCGAGCCACGACTTGAGCAAGGCCTTCGCTTCTTCCAGTTTATCGACTTCGACCTTGAGGACATAAGACCGCAGGGGATGGGAGGCGACGGAATGGGCGTCGAAGATTGCCCGGACATCGCGCGAGATCAGATAGCCGACCAAATCAACGAGATCCGCATCGGTGTATGTCTTACCTCTACTCCGCCAAAGTTCCACGAATACGGTATCTTCATCAGGGACCGCAGACTCCGGGGTTCCCTCTTTCCATTCTTCCCCGTAGCTCCATCCCCCTTCCTCGGGCGCCTGCGGCCGCGACTCGTAACGCGCGGCCCAGCGCGCCGCCACAACGACCGCGGCGACCAGCACGAGAAGAGCTAAGAGAGTATCCATGGGCGGTAATGAGCCACCAGATCGTTGTCCTTTCAGTCCGCGTCCGTTCTGCTCCGTTTCTTCGACGTATTCGGAGTGTCTTTCAACGAGCGATTTTTCGCCGGATCGCTGAAGAGGAAGCGGCCGAACAGGACGCGCGCCTTCATCCCCGGGTCGCAGGGGCGCTCATCGACCTTGAGGCAGCGGCCATTCACCTCGTGGGGACACCCCCAACTCCCGCTCGTCATTTCAGCGCCGTCCAGGCCAAGTATGCATTCGAGGAGGTCTTGTCAATTTCTTCTCTCAAGACATCTTACATCAGGCTCTGCGGGTCCACGTCGGCCTCAACCGTGCAGCTCCCCAGCCTGACGGACTCGCCAAGCTCCCGCAGGGCGTGGCCGGCCAGACGGTGCAGGGACTTGGCGTCGCGGCCCTTGAGGAGGATCTGCCAGCGGTGTTTCCCCCGGAGGCGCGACAGGGGAGCCGGCGCGGGCCCCAGGATTTCCACGCCGCGGGCCTGCCGCTGCGCCTTCCCCAGCGCCTCGCGGAGCGCCTGGGCCGCGGCCTGCACTCGATCCTCCTTCGCCCCCCTCACCGAGAACGCGATCAGGCGGCGGAAGGGCGGATACCCTGCCTCTTCACGATAGGCCAGCTCCTCCCGGTAAAAGGCCGGGAAATCGTGCCTTGCCGCATGGCGGAGCGCGTAGTGGTCGGGGCAATAGGTCTGGATGATCACCCGTCCCGGCTGCACTCCCCGCCCTGCCCGGCCGCCCGCCTGGGTGATCAACTGGAACGTTCGCTCGGCCGATCGGAAATCAGGCAGATGCAGGCTTCCCTCGGCCAACAAGACCCCCGCCAAGGTCACGCCGGGGAAGTCGTGCCCCTTCGCCACCATTTGCGTCCCCAGCAGGATCGCATGCTCCCCCCGCTCCATCCCACCGAGGATTGCTTCATACGCCCCCTTCTTGCGCACTGTGTCTCGATCCATCCGGGCCAGCGGCGCCCCGGGGAATATTCCGCGGAGTTCCCCCTCGACCCGCTCCGTTCCCAGCCCCCGCGCTTCGACCCGGACGCCGCCGCAGCCGGAGCAGACCGTGGGAAGGGGTTCCTCATACCCGCAGTAATGACAGCGGAGCTTCCCCTCCCCTCGATGAACAGTCAGCGAAACGGCGCAGTGGCGGCAGGCGGGGACGTGGCCGCACTCCCGGCAGAGGAGGAAGGGGGCGTACCCCCGGCGGTTGAGGAAGAGGATCGCCTGCCCCCCTTCTTGGATCACGGCATGAAGCGCCTCACGGAGAGGCGAAGAAAGAGGATCGCGCGATCCCCGGAGATCCACGATCTCGGTGTCAGGCAGGCGCCTCCCGTCAATCCGATCGGGCAGGGTCAGGAGCATATATTTTCCCGTCTCGGCGTTGCGATAGCTCTCCAGCGAGGGCGTGGCCGACCCCAGGACCACGGGCGCGCCGGCCAGCTTGGCCCGCACGACGGCCAGGTCGCGGGCCTGATACCGGACGCCTTCTTCCTGTTTGTAGGAACTGTCCTGCTCTTCATCGACGATAATCAACCCCAGGCGCAGAAACGGCGCGAAGACGGCCGAACGGGCCCCGACGGCGACCGTCGCTTCCCCCCGCCGGATCCGGAGCCAGGCCTCCTTCCGCTCATTTGCCGTGAGCCGGCTGTGCAGCACGGCCACCCCCTCGCCGAACCGCTCGCGGAAGCGTCCGACCATTTGGGGCGTCAGGGCAATCTCCGGGACGAGGACGATCGCCCCCTTGCCTGTCCCCTGCAGCGCCGCAATGGCGCGCAGATAGATCTCGGTCTTGCCGCTTCCCGTGACACCGTGCAGGAGAAAGGGAGCAAACTTCCCTTCAGCCAGCGCCTCGCGGATCCGGGTGACCGCCGTTTCCTGGGCCGGAGTAAGGTTGATAGAGGTTTCACTGACGACTGACGACTGACGACTGACGACTGCAACAGGCTGCGGCGTCAGATCGGGAGTTCCCCGTATCCCTTTGGGAAAGGCGGTATCCAGAGCCAGGCCGAGGGGGGCGAGATAGTACTCGGCCATCCAGCGCGCCAGTCCGCCCGCGACGGAGAAGAGGTCTTCCGGAAGAAGCGGCTCCGGATCGAGGATCTCGCGGAGGGGCTTGAGCTTGGCGGGATCGCAGGCCGGCCGATCGGAAAGCCCGACGAGGAAACCGATCGCCTCGGCCTTCCCCAGCGGCGCGCGGAGGCGCTGGCCGATCCGGAGCGCCGGGACCAGATCCTCCGGCACCCGGTAGTCGAAGAGTTTGTGGACCGCGCGGGGAAAGGCGAGTTGGGCATACATGTCTAAATAGCACTCAGCAATCAGCGGTCAGCTTTCGGCAAAAACTGCCGATACAAGCTGAGAGCTGACTGCTGAAAGCTGAACGCTAGTTACGCCGGAACGGATTCCTCCTTCTCCTTCCCAAGCAAGGCCCTGTAGCTCTTCGCGGGGCCGGCCGTCTTGACCATCTCGACGCAGTGCTCCACGGGGCACTTCACGTAGCAGAGATCGCAGCCGATGCACTTGGCCGGGTCCACCACGTGGAGCTTCTTGTGCTCGCCCCGGATAGCATCGGTCGGGCAGACCTTGAGGCAGACCAGGCAGCCGATGCAGTTGTCGTGGATGAAGGCCGTGGGCCGGAACGCCGTGTAGTCGTCGATGGAGTCCGTGGGACAGATGTCCACGCAGAGGCTGCAGTTCGTACACTTGTCGTAGTGGATCACGGCGAGGAAGTCTTCCACCGTGATGGCCTCGTAGGGGCAGATCTTCACGCACTTGTCGCAGCCGATGCACCCCACCGTGCAGTTGGCCTTGGTCACGCCGCCCCTGTCGCGGGAGGCGCAGGTCACGGTCACGCGCTTGGAGATCGGCGCCAGCTCCAGGACGTTCACCGGGCAGGCAACCACGCACATGTTGCAGCCGGTGCAGAGGTCCTCGTCGATCCCGGGGATCCCGTTGGCATTCATCCAAATGGACCCCGGGAAGGGGCAGACGGTCACGCACGTCCCCAGCCCCAGGCAGGCGAAGTGGCACGACTTGGAGCCGCCCCCCAGCAGGACGGCGGCCCGGCAGTCCTGGGCGCCGCCGTAGGTGAACCGCTCCTTGGCCTCGACAATCCCGCCCTTGCAAAGCATGCGGGCCACCAGCCGTTCCTGGTTCACTTCCAGCTCGACCCCCATGATCTCGGCGACTTTGATCGCTGTGGATCCCCCGCCCACGGTGCAGCCGGTCACGGGCGCCTCTCTTGACACCACGGCCTCGGCGAACGGCATGCAGCCGGGGTAGCCGCAGGCGCCGCACTGGGCGTGCGGAAGGACATTGTCGATGGCCTCAACCCGCGAATCGACATCGACATGGAACTTCTTGGCGGCCCAGCCGAGGCCCAGCCCGGCCAGCGCCCCCAATCCTCCCAATGTCAGGACTTCGGTCATCATGGCTTCCTCTTCACCTCCCCCATCCCCTCCTTACCAAGGAGGGGAGAGAAGGGAGGTTTCCCGATCTCTCTATCTCCGATCTCTCAATCTCTTGATCTCTTAATCTCTCGATCTCTTAATCTCTCGATCTCCCAATCTCTCGCTCTCTCCCAATCACTCCCTCACCATCCCGGAGAACCCCATGAAGGCCAGGGCCAGGATGCCCGTCGTAATCAACGCGATCCCCGCCCCCTGGAACGCCCGGGGGATTTTCGCCAGGGCGAGCTGCTCCCGGATGCTGGAGATGAGGAACAGGGCCACGTAGAAGCCGATGGGCGATCCGAGGCCGTAGATCAGCATCTCGACCAGGGAGAACCGTTTGTTCATGATGAGGATCACCGTCCCCAGCACCACGCAGTTCGTCGTGATGAGCGGCAGGTAGATCCCCAGCGCCCGGTAGAGCGCAGGGAACGATTTGCGCATCACGGTCTCCACGAGCTGCACGAGCGCGGCGATGAGGAGGATGAAGACGAGGGTCCGGAGATACGTGATCCCGTAAGGCGTTAGGACGTAGCGGTCCATGAACCAGCCGCTCACCGAGGCCAGGAAGATCACGAAGACCACGGCCATCCCCATCCCGATGGAGTTCTCCACGCTCCGGGAGACCCCCACGAAGGGGCAGAGCCCCAGCATCTTGGCCAGGACGAAGTTGTTGACGAGCACCGTGCCGATGAACAGCAGCATCAGGTCCATGGCGCCCTCCTAATGTCCGCCTGAGGCGGACGCCTCGGCCCCTGCCAGTCCGGCAGGCTGGGGCTTGTGGGGCGGCTGCAGGAGATTGAAGATCGCCACGAGCCCGCCCAGGACGAGGAACGACCCCGCCGGCAGGACCAGGACGATGACGGGCGAGAACGACTCGCCGAAGAGGGGATACCCCAGGACGGTCCCATTCCCCAGGACCTCTCGGATCGCCCCCAGGAGCAGGAGCGACAGGGTGAATCCCAGCCCCATCCCCAGGCCGTCGGCCACCGCCTGGGTCACGGGGTTCTTCGCGGCGAAGGCCTCGGCCCGCGCCAGGATGATGCAGTTGACCACGATGAGGGGGATGAAGATCCCCAGCGCCTCGTACAGCTCGGGCGAGAGGGCCGCGATGGAGAGGTCCGTGATTGTCACGAACGAGGCGATGACCACGATGAACGCGGGAATCCGGACCCGGCCCGGGATGAAGTTTCGGAGCAGGGCCACGACGAAGTTGGACCCCGTGAGGACGAACGTGGCCGCAACCCCCATCCCCAGGGCGTTGAAGACCGACGTGCTCACGGCCAGCGTGGGGCAGAGCCCCAGGACGAGCTTGAGGACCGGGTTCTCCGCCCGGACCCCGTTGACAAAGTCTTGCGCCCAGACCTTGAGGCGGGAGGGCCGGGGAACCGCGATCGGCTCCGCGACCCCCTCGCCCGGGTGGGTCGCCGTTTTAGCGTCTGCCATCGGGAAACTCCTTTGCGTAGAGCTTCAGTCCTTCTTTCACCGCCTTGACGACGGCTCGGGGGGAGATGGTCGCGCCGCTGAACTGGTCGATCTCCCCTCCATCCTTTTTAACATCCAGGCGCCCGATAGTCAACGATTTCCCCTTGAACTGGTTGCGCCAGGATTCCTTCACAATCTTGTCGCCCAACCCGGGCGTCTCCTTATGGCTCACGATCTCGATCCCGGTGATCTTCCCCTCGGGGTCCACGCCCATCAGGATCGCGATATCGCCCGAGTAGCCGTCGGGGGCCGTCATCTGGAAGGCTGTCCCCACGGGTTTCCCCTCCCGCATAGCCAGGTAGAATGCCTTCGTGACGGGGTTCCCGCGGGTATCCACTCCCAGGTCGAGTTCTTTCGTGTCCCGGTCGATGGCGTTGTCGAACGGCGGCAGCACGCTCCGCAGCGACCGGAGGAGCTTCAGCCGCTTCTGCTCGGCGATCGGCTCCTTCGTCGCGGAGTAGACCAGGGCCAACGCCACGGCCGCCCCGATGCAGATGGCCGTGATGGCGCCGACCAGCCTAAGCAGGGGATGCACCGCTTCCCCTCGCGCCGTACCGGGCCGGCTGGATGTATCGATCAATGATCGGTGTCGCCGCGTTCATGAGTAGGATGGCGAACGACACCCCCTCCGGGTATCCGCCCCACATCCGGATGAGGAGGGTGAACAACCCGCACCCAAACCCGAACAGGAGCTGCCCCTTCGGCGTCGTAGGGCAGGTGACCATGTCCGTCGCCATGAAGAGGGCCCCGATGAGGAGTCCCCCCGTGAACACATGGAACTGCGGGCTCGCATACCGCGTCGGGTCCCAGAGCCAGAAGGGAAGGCTCAGCAGGGCCACCGTAGCCGCCATCGACACGGGAATGTGCCACGTGATGTAATGGCGGTAGAGGAGGTACGCCCCGCCCAGCAACAACGCCAGGGCCGAGGTCTCCCCCAGCGACCCGCCGATGTGGCCGATAAAGGCATCCCACAGGTTCACCTCCGCCGCCTCGCCGATCCCCTTCCCCGTCAGGCGGCCCACCTGGAGCATCCCCAGCGGCGTTGCCCCCGACACGGCCTCCACACCCAGCATCGGCGGATGCGGCAACTGCCAGGTCGTCATCTCCAGGGGGAAGGCGATGAGGAGGAAGACCCGCCCCACCAGCGCCGGGTTGAAGGGGTTGTACCCCAACCCCCCGAAGACCTGCTTCCCCAGGGCGATGGCAATCACGCCGCCCACGATCCCCAGCCACCAGGGGGAGCCGGGCGGCAGCGTCAGCGCCAGGAGGAGCCCCGTGACCGTCGCGCTTCCGTCCTCGATCGTGAGGGGCTGCTTGAGCAACCGCTGGATCGCCGCTTCCGTCCCCAAGGCCGCGCCGGTCGTCAGGAGGAGGACGTACAGGGCGTCCCAGCCGAAGAAGTAGACGGAGACCAGCGTGGCCGGCAGGAGCGTGGCCACCACCGTCCACATGATCCGGGGAACCGACTCTTCGCTCCGGACGTGCGGCCAGGCCGAGACGAAGAGCTTGGGCTCGGGTGGCGCTTTCGCTTTCTCCGGCGCCTTCTCGGCCTTCGCGGGGGGCGGCGTTGCCGGCTGCTCCTCGGCCATCCTTAGCTCGCCTTCTTCACCGCCTGAGCCTTCTTGGCCGTCAGCTCCGCCTTCACATGCTTGATGTGGTGGACGATGGGCCGACGGGAGGGGCAGACGTAATCGCAGCAGCCGCACTCGATGCAGTCGAAGGGGTGATAGTGCTTCGCCTCCTCGAAGTGCAGCCCCTCGGCCGCCACCGACAGCATGTTGGGCAGAAGCCCCTGGGGGCAGGCCTCGATGCAGAGCGCGCAGCGGATGCAGGGCCTGAACGGCTCCGCGGCCACCCGCTCCCTGGGGAAGACCAGCACCCCGCCCGTCCCCTTGATGATGGGGACATCCAGGGAATGTTGCGCCATCCCCATCATCGGGCCGCCGAAGATCACCTTCCCCGGCTCGCCGTGGAACCCCTCGCAAGCGTCGAGGACGTCCCTGACCCTTGTCCCGATCCGGACCCGGAGGTTCTTGGGGTGGCGGATCCCGAAACCGGTCACGGTCACGATCCGGTCGATGAGCGGCTTGCCGAAACGGACGGCCTCATACACCGCGACCGCGGTGCCGACATTCTGGACGACGATGCCGATCTGAAACGGCAGCCCGCCCGAGGGGACCTCCAAACCGAGCGCGGCCTTGATGAGCTGCTTCTCCCCCCCCTGCGGGTACTTCGTCTTGAGCACCTTCACCTCGGCCGGCAGATCGGGCTCGCCCTTGAGGGCCGCGCGCACCCGCGCCACGGCGTCCGGCTTGTTGTCTTCGATCCCGATGACGACCCGCTCCGCCTGCACGATCCGCCGGAGGATCTTGATCCCCTCGATCAGCTCCGGCGTCTGCTCCAGCATCACCCGGTGGTCGGCCGTCAGGTACGGCTCGCACTCCACGCCGTTGATCACCAGCGTATGGATCTTCGTCTCCGCCGGGACTTGGAGCTTCACGTGCGTGGGGAACGTGGCCCCTCCCATCCCGACGATCCCCGCCCCCCGGACGATCTCGCGGAGCGCCGCGGGATCCAGGGAGAGGCCGTCCGGCCGGTCCGCCAGCGCCTCCTCAGCCCAGACGTCGCGGCCGTCCGACTCGATGACGACGGCAGGGAACTCCTTGCCGCTGGGGTGCGGGAAAGATCCCAGTCCGGTCACTTTCCCCGAGATGGAGGCGTGGACCGGCGCGGAGACCGGGCTCTTCGCCTCGCCGAGGCGTTGTCCTTTGAAGACCTGGTCGCCGATCTTCACCAGCGGCTCGCAGGGCGCCCCGATATGCTGCACCAGGGGGATGACGACCCGCTGGGGCGCTTTCATCTCTTCCGTCGGCGCGCCCTGCGTGAGCTCTTTGCCGTAGTAAGGGTGGATCCCCCCGTGAAAGGTCAGAGCCGTCATCATTCTTTTCTTTTTTCTCCGAGGAATACCTTCAGCTCGTCCACAAAGGCGTTGACGTCTTTGAACTCCCGATAGACCGAGGCGAAGCGGACGTACGCCACCGGGTCGAGGGCGTGGAGCCGCTTCATGATCTCCCCGCCGATCCAGGTGGAAGGGACCTCCTTGTCGGCGCGTTCCTGCAGCGCCTGCTCCACCTCCGAGGCAATCGACTCCAGCGTCTCCACGCTGATCGGCCGCTTTTCGCAGGCCTTCTTCAACCCGGCCAGGACCTTCTGGCGATCGAACGGCTCCCTGCGGCCGTCCTTCTTGACGACCATGGGGAGGATCGCCTCCACCGTTTCGTAGGTGGTGAAGCGCTTCCCGCACCCCAGGCACTCCCGGCGACGCCGGATCGATTCTCCCTCCTTGCTGCTCCGGGAGTCGACGACCTTATCTTCCTGGTGACCGCAGAACGGGCAGCGCATAATACGCCTCGACGTTAAAAGTATTCGAATATCCGCATGTATTCGCCAACAAAAAAAAGCGCGTCGCGCCACTATGCTTCGTGACCGTGGCCCGTGACGAGTCACGGTCACGGAGATCGGTCACGTTGTTTCTTCGGTCACGGTCACGGGTCACGGTCACGTATTATCCCTGAGCGATACGCCGGGAACGCCCGGCAGAGGGCCAGGACCTCATCCCGGACTTTTGCTTGGAGCTCCGTGTCGGCCGGACGCTCCAGCGCCCGGGCGATATAGCCGGCCACGAGTTCCATCTCCGCTTCCCGCATCCCGCGGGTCGTGAGGATCGGCGTCCCCAGCCGGATCCCGCTGGCGATCGAAGGAGGCCGCTCCTCAAAGGGGACCGTATTCTTATTCGCGGCGATCCCGGCCCGCTCCAGCGCCTCCTCCGCCTCCTTCCCCGTCATCCCCTTGTCCCTCAGGTCCATGAGGATCAGGTGGTTGTCCGTCCCCCCGGAGAGGAGCGTGAACCCCCGGCTCAGGAGCCCCTCGGCCAGCGCCTTCGCGTTCGCCACGATCTGCGCCTGATACTTCGCGAACTCGGGGGTCAGCGCTTCCTTGAAGGCCACGGCCTTCGCGGCGATGACGTGGACCAGCGGCCCGCCCTGCAGCCCGGGGAAGACCGCCTTGTCGATCGCCTTGGCATGCTCCTTCCGGCAGAGGACCATCCCACCCCGCGGACCGCGCAGCGTCTTGTGCGTCGTCGTGGTCACGAATCCGGCGTGAGGGATGGGGCTCGGGTGGATCCCCACCGCCACCATGCCGGCGATATGGGCGATGTCGGCCATGAGGTGCGCGCCGACCCGGTCCGCCACGGCGCGGAACGCGGCGAAATCGATCGTCCGGGGATAAGCGGAGTAGCCGGTGACGATCAGCTTCGGGAGACACGCCTTCGCGATCTCCTCCACCCGGTTGAAGTCGATCCGTCCCGTCTGCCGGTCCACGCCGTAGAAGTGCGCCTGATAGAGGGTGCCGGAGAAGCTCACGGGGCTGCCGTGGGTGAGGTGCCCCCCGTGGGAGAGGTCCATCGAGAGGATCCGATCCCCGGGCTTGAGCACGGCATAGTAGACGGCCATGTTCGCCTGCGATCCGGAGTGGGGCTGGACGTTCGCGTGCTCGGCGCCGAAGATCGCCTTGGCCCGCTCGACGGCGAGGGATTCGACGCGGTCCGCGAACTCGCACCCGCCGTAGTACCGCCGCCCCGGGTACCCCTCGGCGTACTTGTTCGTGAAGACGGAGCCCTGGGCCTCGAGGACGGCGCGGCTGGCGTAGTTCTCCGAGGCGATGAGGATGAGCTGCTCCTCCTCCCGGGCCACCTCCCGGTCGATGGCTTCCGCGACATCCGGGTCCACGGCGGAGAGGGGCCGGTGCAAGGCCTCCCGGGCCGCGGTCTGATGTCCTTCGGACCGCCCCGCATCCAAAGGCATCGGGGCGGTGGGAATCTCCTGCGGGTTTTTCATGATCGGTTCTGCTCCAATCGGAGGATCTTCTCGATCCGGCGCTGGTGGCGCCCCCCTTCAAACGGGGTGTCGAGCCAGACGGCCAGCGTCTCCTGGGCCACGCCCTGTCCCACGACCCAGGCTCCCAGCGTGAGGACGTTGGCGTCGTTGTGCATCCGGCTCATCCGGGCCGTATAGGCGTCGTGGCAGAGGGCGGCGCGGACCCCCGGCACCTTGTTGGCGGCGATGCTCATCCCGATCCCCGTCCCGCAGATGAGCAGCCCCCGATCGGCCTTCCCCTGCGCGACGGCTTCCGCCACCGCCTCGGCAAAATCCGGGTAATCGACCGATCCCTCCCCCGAGGCGCCGTAGTCGCTCACCTCCAGGTGGCGATCCTTCAGGAAGGCCACGAGGCGATCTTTCAGCTCCCGGCCGGCGTGATCCGCTCCGACTGCGATCCTCATATGTTCTCCGGAGATAAGTTCGTTTATTGTAGCCTTGCGGTCGGAAGAGTGTCAAGGCGTAAGCCGCATGCGATCCATCAAGAAATCTTATGTCCGCATTAATCGCGTATCACCTTGCCTCCATTTTCCCTACTGCCTACTCCCTACTGCCTACTCCCTACTGCCTACTCCCTACCCCCTACTCCCTACCGCTTACTCCTTACTGCCTACTTCCCTGATTTGCCGCCACGACAGCCCCTCCCGCCACAGGTACCCGAGCCCCAGCAGCGTCACGGGGAGGATCGAGACGGCGTGGAGGAGGACGGCGAACCCCAGCGCCGTTTCCCGGGGCACGCCATAAATAGCGAGCGCCGCGACCGTGGCGGCGTGGAACGTCCCCACATATCCGGGGGAGGAGGGAATCATCACGCCGAAGGCCACCAGGACGAGGACGAGGACGGCAGCCCCCACTGGAAGTTGGAGACCGAAAGCCGGGAACAATAGATAGACGGGCGCCACGGCCAACGCCCAGTGCAAGAGGGAGTACGCCGTAACGACCAGGAGGGCGTGCCCCTGATGGAGCACCCCCAAGCCGGTGAGGAAGGTCCCGAGCAGACGGATGAGGAGGCTCCGCCATCGGGCCGGCAGGGGACGGCAGAAGCGCTCTCCCCAACGCAGCGCGGCGGACTGCCGGGAATAGGCCAACAAGAGGAGGCCCAGCAGGACCAGGTAGATCATGAATGAGACGCCCCCCACGATCTGGAGGGTTCCCCCCAGCTCCCCCAACGCTTCCGGCGGGAAGATCAACAGGCCGAGGAGCAGGAGGAGG
>JACRHK010000289.1 GCA_016217625.1 Nitrospirota bacterium | reverse complement strand
CTCCATCGGGATGCTGTTGGAGAGCCGCGGCCTGAAAGTCACGTTCCTGAAGCTCGATCCCTATATCAACGTCGATCCCGGCACGATGAACCCCTACCAGCACGGCGAGGTCTACGTCACCGAGGACGGCGCCGAGACGGACCTGGACCTGGGCCACTACGAGCGGTTCACCTCCGCCCGGATGCTGCAGAAGAACAACTGCACGTCCGGCCGCATCTACCACGATGTCATCGCCCAGGAGCGGCGCGGCGACTACCTCGGCGGCACCGTCCAGGTGGTCCCCCACGTCACGGATGAGATCAAGCGGCACATCCGCGCCCTGTCGGACGGGGTGGACGTGGTCATCGTCGAGGTGGGGGGGGACGGTGGGCGACATCGAGAGCCTGCCGTTTCTCGAGGCCATCCGGCAGTTCCGCTTCGACGTGGGACGGGAGCACGCGCTGTACATCCACCTGACCCTGGTCCCCTTCATCCGGGCCTCCGAGGAGCTGAAGACGAAGCCGACCCAGCACTCGGTCAAGGAGCTCCGCGCCATCGGGATTCAGCCCGACATCTTGCTGTGCCGGACCGATCGCCCCATTCCCCGGGAGCTCAAGAAGAAGATTGCCCTGTTCACCAATGTGGAGGAGGAAGCCGTCATCACGGCTCGGGACGTGGAGACGGTCTACGAGGTCCCCCTCGTCCTGCATGAGGAAGGGCTCGACCGGCAGATCCTCCGGCGCCTGGGAATGACAGCCGGTCCGCCGGACCTGACGGCGTGGCAGGAGATGGTCCGTCAGATCAAGCACCCGAAAGAGACGGTGCGGATCGGCTTCATCGGGAAATACCTGCATCTGAAGGACTCCTATAAGAGCCTCATCGAGGCCCTTATCCACGGCGGGGCGGCCTGCGGGACGGGGGTCGAGATCGTCTGGACTGACGCCGAGGCGATCGAACGGGAAGGGGCCGACCCCCACCTCCGCAACGTGGAGGGAATCCTCGTGCCGCCCGGCTTCGGCAGCAGGGGGATTGAGGGAAAAATCGAGGCGGCTCGCTACGCCCGCGAGCGCGGGATTCCATTCTTCGGCATCTGCCTGGGGATGCAGTGCGCCGTCATCGAGATCGCGCGGCACCTGGCCGGCCTGGAGGGGGCGAACAGCCAGGAGTTCGACGAACAATCTCCCCACCCGGTGATCTACCTCATGGAGCGGTGGATGGACTATAAGACCCGGACGGTCCAGGAGCGCACGGCCACGACGGCGAAGGGCGGGACGATGCGGCTGGGGGCGTATCCCTGCGTGATCCGGGAAGGGACGCTCACGCACCGGATTTACCGGCGCGCGGAGGTCCAGGAGCGGCACCGGCATCGCTACGAGTACAACAACGCGTACCGGGAGGCGCTCACCCAGGCCGGTCTTCACGTCAGCGGGACCTCCCCCGACGGCGAGCTGGTGGAGATCGTCGAGTTCGCTCCGCACCCCTGGTTCGTCGGGACGCAGTTCCACCCCGAGTTTCAGTCGCGTCCCATGGCTCCCCATCCGTTATTTGAGGGGTTCGTCCGGGCGGCCCTGGAAAGGAAGAAGGCAGTAGGGAGTAGGCAGTAGGGAGTAGGGAGAAAAACAACAAGATGTTTCTGCATGCGCTTACTTCATGCTGCATACTGCATACTGCATACTGCCTACTTCATACGGCTTACTGAGACGAGATGAACACCGTAGACTGCGCGGGGATTCCCATCGGCGGCGGACACCCGCTTGTGCTCATCGCCGGGCCGTGCGTCATCGAGAGCGAGGAGTTCACCCTCCGGATGGCGCGGCGGCTCCGGGAGGCGGCGGCTGCCGCGGGGGTGCCGCTGATCTTCAAGGCGTCTTATGACAAGGCGAACCGTACCTCGTGGCGTTCCTTCCGGGGACCCGGCCTGCTGGAAGGGCTCCGGATCCTCGAACGGGTGAAGGCGGAGGCCGGGCTTCCCGTCCTCTCCGACGTCCACCGGCATGAGGAGATCGCGCCGGCCGCCGAGGTGTTGGATGTGCTCCAGGTCCCGGCCTTCCTCTGCCGGCAGACCGACTTTCTCCAGGCCGTGGCCAAGACGGGAAAGGTGGTCAACGTGAAGAAAGGACAGTTCCTCTCCCCCTGG
This sequence comes from Nitrospirota bacterium, assembly GCA_016217625.1. Classification (GTDB taxonomy): domain Bacteria; phylum Nitrospirota; class RBG-16-64-22; order JACRHK01; family JACRHK01; genus JACRHK01. The sequence goes on along the minus strand of JACRHK010000289.1, from coordinate 775 downwards.
GAGATGACCCACGTGGTGGAGAAGATCCGGGCCGTGGGCAGCGATCGCATCCTCCTGACCGAGCGGGGAACCAGCTTCGGGTACGGCAACCTGGTGGTCGATCTGCGCGCGCTCCCTATCATGAGACAACTGGGGTATCCCGTCGTGTTCGACGGGACGCATTCCGTCCAGTTGCCCGGAGCGGCGGGTGAGCGGTCCGGCGGCCAACGCGAATTCGTTCCCGCGCTCTGCCGGGCCGCCGTGGCCGCGGGGTGCGATGCCCTCTTCCTGGAGGTCCATGAGCAGCCGGACGCGGCGATGAGCGACGGCCCCAACATGGTGCCGCTGGAGGAGCTGCCCGACCTGCTCCGGCAGGTCGCGGCGCTGCACGCGCTGGCAAGATCGATGGGAGTGTAAGGGTAACGCTCCGCGCTGCGGGAAAGGCTGAGGTTGAGGTTGAGGTTTAGGTTTAGGCATATCCTATCTGAACCTTAACCTTAACCTAGTCATAAAGGGTAGAACGGGGCGCCGTACCCGCCGAACCGGTTGAAACGCAGGCTAAAGCCTGCGGCTACCTCACGAAATCGAAATGATTTCTGGTAGCCGCAACCTTCAGGTTGCGAAATGTTCTGTAGGGCGGCCCTCTGTGGCCGCCCAAATAGGCAGGCGTAGTGGCCTGCCCTACGGGAATCAAAACCGGACAATGATCAATGCTCAATGCAAAATACTCAATTAGCAACGCTCAATTAGCAATGAAGGATCATCATACAGCGCGCATTATTCATTTGGCATTGCT
>JACRHK010000288.1 GCA_016217625.1 Nitrospirota bacterium | reverse complement strand
GGGGGAGGAGACGATCCGCTTCTGGCACGGAAAGGAGGAAGGGTTCCGGGGGCGAAGACCGTTGGACGAGGATTAGGGGTAGTCAATCGTCAATGGTCAATGGTCAATGGTCAATGATCAATTGACTAATGACTAATGACCAATGACCAATTAGGAATTAGGGGGGCAGGATCTATCCCTTATCCCCTACCCCCTTAATCCCGACCTTACCCCGGTTCCGCATCCAGCTCCACATTCCAATAGAGATAGTCTCTCCAGCTCTCAGGGGTCTGCTTGATCCCCAGCGTGATCGTCACCACGGGGCGCCACCGCGGGCGATCGGGTTTGCGAACGAGCCGGAGTCCCGCGTCTTCGGGCGTACGCCCCCCCTTGCGCCGATTGCATTCCATGCAGGCGGTGACGATGTTCTCCCAGCTCTTCCCTCCGCCCTTCGCGATGGGGATGACATGGTCGAAGGTCAGATCTTCCAAGGAGTGGCGCCTGCCGCAGTACTGGCAGCGGTGTCCGTCCCGCGCGAAGATGTTCGCCCGGGAGAACTTCACGCCATGGTGACTTCTCACGCGAATGAACCGCAGAAGCCGAAGCACGGAAGGCAGCCGGAAGGTCACGGAAACCCCGTGGATCTCCCGGTCGTAAACCGCCACCACTTCCACCTTCCCCTGGCAGAGCAGCGTGATCGCTTTCTGCCACGGGATGATGCGGAGCGGCTCGTACGTGGCGTTTAACAGCAGGGTCCGTTCCATTCGATAGCGCGTTCCTCCAGACGGATGGGAGGGCGATACAAAAGGTTCCTCATAAAATACAGCAACTTACAAAAGATGTCAAGCGGTTTTTGCGCCTGGGGCGAGGATCCCCAGCATGGCGCGGTGCAGGCGTCCGTTGCTTGCGATGATGGTCGGCTCTCCCTGACGGAACGGACGGCCCGCGAAATCCGTGACCCGCCCTCCCGCCATCCGGACGATGAGCATTCCCGCCGCCGTGTCCCACGGCTGGAGCTTCAGCTCCCAGAACCCGTCGAACCTCCCTGCCGCCACATAGCAGAGATCCAGAGCGGCCGATCCCGTCCGTCGGACCCCCTGGGCCTTCAAGGTGAAGCGGGCGAAATGGTCCAGGTTATTGTCCGGGCTCTCCCTGACGTCATAGGCAAACCCGGTGACCAAAAGGCTCCGGGAGAGATTGCGTTCCCCGGAGACCCTGATGCGTCGGCCGTTGCATGTGGCGCCCTTCCCCTCTTCAGCCAGGAACAATTCTTCACGCATGGGGTCATAGACAACGCCCAGAACGACCCGACCGCGCGCCTCCAGGGCGATGGAGACGGCAAAACAGGGGTAGCCGTGCGCGTAGTTCGTCGTCCCGTCCAGGGGATCGAGAATCCAGCGGTAGGAAGACCCCGTGGCAAGCTCTGGCCGCTCCTCCGTCAGGATCGCATGATCAGGGAAGACCCGCCGGATGCGCCGGACCAGCAGGGCCTCCGCCAGGTGGTCGGACTCCGTGACCAGGTCCACGGCCCCCTTGAACGTCACCCGCTGGGCGCGGCCGAGCCGTCGGCGCAGGAGCGCGCCCGTCTCCCTTGCCGAGGCGACGGCCGGTAAACGCATCTTCTTGAGGGAACCCTCAAGCATGGAGGCATTGTAGCACAATGAAGGAGTTTCGCCTTGCATCGTCGGAAAAAATACGCTACGCTTTAATCATGGCTGGAGTTTACCCCCCGATGTAACATCGGGGGGCGGGCATGACGGGATGATTGTGCGAAACCCGTTTTGAGATAGGTTCACATCAGACCACGATGCGAAACATCCTCACAATAGAAAGGAACCCCCTTGGAGACGATACAGGAACGCGTGACTTATCGGATTACCGAGGCGTGCAACCGGAGCGGAGCTTGTCTCTCGAAGTGCGCCGACCGGGCGATCCATGAAGGCTTTCCCTGTTTCTTCATCAAGCGCAGCCTCTGCACCGGCTGCGGCGATTGTCTCTCCGCCTGCCCGCGCGGCGCGATCGTGATCGACAGTTGTTGAATCTTGCATAAGTAGTGGAACGGCCGTCTCCCCCCTCTCCCTAACAGGGAGAGGGTTGCCTGCCGGCCGGCAGGCCGGAGCTGAGGGTTGGTGAGCCGTGCTCATCGTGTCCGCAACCTCACCGCGCCCTCTCCTTTGCAAGGAGAGGGAGCCAGCGAGGGAAAAGCGACTGTTCCATTGTTTATGCAAAACTCAATAGCGCCGCTCCTCCGCCCGGCAAATCATGCGTGGCGCCCGGACTTAAGCCTTACGAACCGCTTTCATCCAAGAGCGCGCGGACGGAACGTTGAAGGACGTCGTCGGATGTGCGGAGAATGTTGAAGTCGTAGGCGCGGCGGCCCTGCCGGTCCACCAGGAGCATTAGGTTCGTGTGGTCGATCTGGTCCTGGCCGAGCTGTCGGGCGTAAGGGAAGCGGTAGGCCTTGAGCGTCGCCTCCACCTCCGTAACAGGCCCTGTGAGGAACTTCCAGCGGGCGAAGTCGGCGCCCCACGCCTCGCCGTAATACTTCAACGTCTCCGGATGATCGCGCTCGGGGTCGATCGTCATCGCGAGCAGGAGGAAATCGCTCTCGCCGCGGAACGCCTCGTGGAGCGCCTTGCTCTTCCCCATGATCGCCGGACAGGTCCCCCGGCAGTTCGTATAGATGAAGGTCAACGCCACGACCTTCCCTTTCAGATCG
>JACRHK010000029.1 GCA_016217625.1 Nitrospirota bacterium | reverse complement strand
GCGGCGTAGACAATGACGCCCAACCCGATCGTCCCGCCGAGGAGGAGAATCTTCATCCCCAGCGCGCCCGTGGATTGCCAAAGGGGCAGGTGGATCACCCACCAGACGGCCGTCCCCATGGCGGCGGAGGCGAAGACGATCTGTCCCAGGCTCCTGACGAGCCGCCGCCCTTCCAGTCGCCCCAGCCGGCGCCGGAGCAACCCAAGCAGGAGGAGGAAATTGACCATGGCCGCCAGCGCCGTGGCCAGGGCGAGGCCGCCGTGGGCCAGCGGCCCCATGAGCAGGAGCGAGGCCGCGATGTTCACCCCCACGGCCAGCGCCGCCGCCCACATCGGCGTCCGGGTGTCCTGGAGCGAATAATATGCCTGGACCACAACGCGGACGCCCGCGTACGCCCAGAGCCCCGCGGCGTAGAAGAGAAGCGCCCAGGCCGTCCCCTGGGTGTCGGCCCGGGTGAACGCCCCGTGCTCGAAGAGCAGGTGGATGATCGGCACCCGCAGGAGGATGAGCCCCACCATGGCGGGGACGGTGATAAGCAGGATGCACCGGAGGCCGAAGGCGAGGGTGGATCGTAGCGCCTCCAGGTTCCGCTCGACGGCCTGGGCCGAGAGCGTCGGCAGGATCGCCATCGCCATCCCCACGCCGAAGACGCCCAGGGGAAGCTGGATGAGCCGCATCCCGTAGTAGAGGTAGGTGACGCTGCCGACGGCCAAGAACGAAGCGAGCAGGGTATTGATGAAGATATTGACCTGCGTGACCGACAAGCCGCCCAGGACGGGCAGGAGGAGCTGCCCCATCCGCTTCAAGCCCGCATGGGCGGGCTCCCAACGCCATCCCGGCTCCATCTCCCGCCGGTACAGGGCGGGGACCTGGAAGAGGAACTGGCCGGCGCCGCCGATCACCACGCCGAGGGCCAGGCCGTAGATGGGCGTCTCCAGAGAGGGGCAGATAAAGAAGACCGACCCGATGATCCCCAGGGAAAGCATGATGGGCGCCAGGGCCGGCGCGGCGAAGGCCTGCAGGGCATTGAGGATCCCCATGGCCAGGGCCGCCAGGGAGATGAAGAGGAGGTAGGGGAACATGAACTGGGTGAGCCGGACCGTCAGGTCGAATTGCTCCGGCGTGTTGAAAAATCCCGGGGCGATGACGGCGACGAGAGCGGGCGCGGCGAGGACGCCGAGGAGAGTGGCGCAGCAGAGGATCACCAGAAGCAGCGAGAATGACGCCCGCGCGAGGCGGCGGGCCTCCTCGGGCGTGCGGGTCTTGAGGTATTCGGTGAAGACCGGGATGAAGGCGGCCGACAGCGACCCCTCGGCGAACAGCTCCCGGAGCAGGCTGGGGACGCGGAACGCGACATAGAAGGCGTCGGTGACCCAATTCGCCCCGAAGGCGTGGGCCACGACCATGTCCCGGAGGTAGCCCAGGACGCGGCTGAGCAGCGTCGCCCCCCCGATGATTGTCGCGCCTTTCAGGACCCTCCGCCGCGCGCCCTCCAATCCCCCTCCTCAGAAAACCCTTGACAGTCCAATTCGCTCTCTGTTATAAAACAGCATTCAACTGTCAGCCTTCAGAAGGTATTGCGCTTTCCGTTGTTGCTGACTGCTGAACGCTGATTGCTGAACGCTTCTTTAATCGAAAGGAGTCCAGAACGTGGCGATACGTCATCCCTCCGCAGTGAAGCGGAACCGGCAGGCACAGGCCCGCCGCCTCAGGAACCGGACGGTCAGGAGCGCCTTGAAGACGCTCACGAAGAAGGTCCTCGCCTCGCAAGAGAGCCGGGACGTGGAAGGCGCCAAGAAGGCGTTGACCCAGACGGCCTCCGCCTACGCCAAGGCCGCCTCCAAGGGCATCCTCCACAAGAAGACCGCCTCCCGGAAGATCGCCCGCTTGAGCAAGCGGATCCACAAGCTCGCCTCCGGCTCCGTCTAAGGCGGTCTAAAACGCCTCGAAGACCCGGCTCACCAGCTCCTCGGCGAAATCCTTCCCCACGCTCTGGAGGGCGAGCTCTTTGTTCTGCTTCGTCTCCTCCACGTTCTCCGTGGATCGGTACTCGGCCCGGATGGGGCGCGTCTCCATCCCCGTCTCCTTCCACAGGAGCTTCTTCTCCCGGAGGTCTTCAAGTTTCATGTCGAACCGGATCCGGATCCGGTACTCCTGCACCCGCTGGAACCGGTCGATCGACAGCGGGACCGCCTCGTAAGAGACAATCCGTCCCGTCAACAGCGCGTCGGCCTCCGCCTTCTGCGCCACCTTGAGGCGGCCGTCCGAGTGGAACTCGTTCACCACCAGGTTCGTGATGACGTCCTCCAGGCGGGGCTCATACGTCTTGTTCTCGAAGTGGGGAACGGCGATGGTCTTGATGTGGGGAGGGAGCGTGCTCCCCCGGCCGGCGAAGTGGTAGCCGCAGCCGGTGAGCGCAACGGTGGCCAGTAACGCGCACCCGACGATGACCTGTGCATGCAATACTCTACCATAAAGATACGACACGTTCGACCTCCTCAGATCCGCGTAGCGGTTTAAACCACAATATTCACCAGCTTCCCCGGCACGATGACGACCTTCTTGGGAGACCCCGGGACAAAAGCACGGACCCGCTCGTCGCCCAGGGCCAGGCGCTCCAGGTCTTCCTGGGGCGTGTCGGCCGGCACGGTGAGCCGCCCCCGGACCTTGCCGTTGACCTGCACGACGATGAGGACCTCCTCGGCGCGAACGAGGTCCTCGTCATAGCGCGGCCACGGGGAGTCGAAGATGCCGGGGGATCGCCCCAGCGCCTGCCACAACTCCTCGGCCAAGTGGGGCGCGAACGGCGACAGCAGCAGCACGACGGTCTCCAGCGCCTCGCGCAGGACGGGAAGGGCGGCCCCGGTTCTCCCGGGGCGATCTTTCGCCTGGTAGAGGGCGTTCACCAGCTCCATGACGGCGCTGATGGCCGTGTTGAAGTGAAAGCGCCCCTCGATGTCCTCCG
>JACRHK010000275.1 GCA_016217625.1 Nitrospirota bacterium | reverse complement strand
CTTCGAAAAGGCAATGGCAGATGAAGGATTAACTGAGGATTTAAGCCAGTGGCCCGAATACTGAGGGGGGACATCAGGTGGGCTGATTTAAACCCGGTGAGGGGCCGTGAGCAAGCAGGGTTACGGCCTGTTTTGATTTTAAGTCAGGATATTTTTAATGAGCGATCAGGGACGGTTATTGCTGTAGCTTTAACCAGTCAGCCTCAGAAAGCGGGATTCCCTCTTACCCTCGAATTAAAGACTGCAAATTTAGCCAAACAGTCATGGGTAAAAATAAGCCAGATTCGGACGCTTTCCATTGAGAGAATTGGAAAGATAATTGGACGAATTTCTCCTGAGGAAATTGAACAGGTTGTTGAAGGACTGAATGAGATTATTGGGGCATAACATCTCACTCGTGCGGACCGGCTGACGCCTGCCGCACAGTTCCGGCGATTTGTGGGCGGAGGGCGCTGGGCCGCGGGAAAATCTTTGACCATCGGACCGCAGGTCTGGTAGTCTTGCCTAGGGCGCATCAGAAACGCCGTCGAGACCCGCCTTGTCCGCGCTCCCCATCAATCGACAAGATGAGGAAAACGGTCTAACGATCAGACCGGTCAAGAAACGCAAGAGACGCTGTCTCAGTTTGAGGCGAGCCGGGCGCGGAGGCGGGCGGCGGCCGCTTCGCTCGGGGGGTCAGGGGCGACGATCCGGATCTGGGCGGCGGTCCGCACCCCCAGGCCCAGATCCACGGCGCGGGCGATCTGATCCTGGGCGAAGATGGGCCCTCGCGCCACGGTGGGATTGGTCCCCGCCTCCCTTAAGGCCGCCACGCCCACGGCGTCTATGGCAATCCGGTCCGTTCCCACGATGAGGAGGTCCGGCCCGGCTGTTCTTCCCGTGTCGGGTCCGCCGTCGACGAACGCCTCCACGCCGTCCAGGACGACGAGCGCCGGGCGGTAGGCCAGGTTCGTCTCGGCGATGAGGGCACGCTGGCGGGGCGAACCGTGGAGCTCTTCCATATAATTGTAGGAGTCGCGGGGGAGGTATTTGGCTACGAGGCCGATCGTGTTCTTCAAGGACAGCGTGAAGTGGCCGCCGTAGCGGTGCGTCTTCAGGCAGCAGGTCTGGATGACGGCATCGACCTCCCGGGCTATCCGCGGGACATAGAAGCCGTGCTGCCAGGTGAGCGAGCGATCCTGGAAATGCGTCCATCCCTGCCGGGGGAGGTCATCGAAGGCGAGCGGCTTTATATCCAGGGTTTTCGCCAGATCGTACACTCCCAGCTCACGCATGACGGTCGGCGTATGCCCCATCCCGCTCCGGTCGGCCACGGTGATCTCCCGGGCGCCTAGTTGCCAGAGGGTCCGTATCAGGGCCTCCAACATCTCCGGGTGGGTGGAGCCCGGAAAAGGATCGGCGCTGTTCCAGTTGGGCTTGAGGAGCACGCGCTGCCGGGTGAGCAGGGGCACGCGCAGGAGGTCCAGCGCCTTCCGGAGGGCCGAGGCCCGGCCCTGCGTGCCCACCTTCACGACGGCCACGGTGGCGGCGCCTTCGGCGTGAAGCAGGGGAGCAGGCAGGGCGAGCGCGGCGGCCCCGGCCGCCGAGGCCTGGAGGAATGCTCTCCGCGTGAGCGTCATGGCGAGATCTTGGCCGTGTGGAAGATCCGCTCCAGCTCCTTCACTGTCAGGCCGGCGAGGCTGGGGACGGCGGCGTCGGCCTCTTTCAGCTCGGCCATTGGGTAGGTATGGGCGACGGCGAGGCACCACATCCCGGCCCGGCAGGCCGCTTCAATCCCGCCGTGTGAGTCCTCGATGACGAGGCACTCCTCGGGAAGGATCCCAGGCGCGGGGCGGCACTCGTTTTGGTTCAATCCCTCCAGGGCCTTCAGGTACCCTTCGGGGCGCGGCTTTCCCTCGCGGACGTCCTCGGCGGCGATGATCACCTCAAATGCCTCCCGGATCCCCGCGGCCGTCAGGATGAGGTCGATCTCCCGGCGGAGGGCGCCCGACACCAGCGCCAGGGGATACGCGCGGGCGGTTTCCCGCACGAGATCCACGGCGCCGGGGAAGAGGAGGAGGTGGTCGCGGATGGCGGCCTCATAGGTTTTGGCCTTCCGCGTGATGAGGTCGGCCAGTTTCTTCTCCTCGACCGGACGGCCATGGTCCAGGAGCGCCTGGCGGAAGGCGCCCCGATCGTCGAAATGGAGATACCGGCTCCAGTAGACCTCCTTCGTGATGAGGATCCCTTCCTCGGCCAGGACCTCCTGGAAGAGGCGGCAATGGATCGGCTCATCGTCGGCGATGACGCCGTTGAAGTCGAAGATCACGGCGCGGAGCATGCGCTTACTATAGCACGACCCGCGGAACATTGACCAGCGAGGCGGTTCTATCTTAAGATAGATGCACTGGTGAGGCGCGGATGATAGGGGCATACAAGGGGATCTGGCCGAAGATCGACCCCTCGGTCTTCATCGAAGAGACGGCCGTCATCGTGGGAGACGTGGTCATCGGCCCGGAATCGAGCGTCTGGTTCCACGCCGTCGTCCGGGGCGACGTGAACCTCGTCCGGATCGGCGCGCGGACGAACATCCAGGATCTCTCGATGCTCCATGTTCACGGCGACCATCCCCTGATCATCGGCGATGAGGTGACGGTGGGGCATGCCGTCAAGCTCCACGGCTGCACGATCAAGGACCGGTGCCTCCTGGGGATCGGGGCCATCGTCCTGGATGGGGCCGTGGTCGGGGAGGAAGCCGTCATTGCTGCCGGCGCGCTGGTGCCGGAGGGGATGATCGTCCCGCCCCGGATGGTGGCGATGGGCGTGCCCGCTAAGGTGAAGCGCGAGGTCACGGAAGAGGAGTTGGCCTGGATCCGCCAGTCGGCGGCGAACTATGTGGGGTATGCGAAAGCGTACAGGATGGGTAAGAAGTGAAATATTACTCTGAGCGAAATTGTTACACCAGTATCCCATGCCTCTGCTCCCTCTCCTCAACGAGGAGAGGGCGGGGGTGAGGAGTTCCAAGCGGCGGCGAGAACCCTCACCCGGTCCCTCTCCCTGTTAGGGCGAGGGGCTTCTCATCCTGAAAGCAGGAGCAATCAGTGTGATCCCCGTAATAAGCGGGGAGTCAGGAGCAAAGAGATGCCCACTGTCTTAGTTCCGCTGGCCGAAGGGTTTGAAGAGATTGAGGCCGTGACGGTGATCGACATCCTCCGCCGCGCGGGCGTGGAGGTCGTCGTCGCCGGGTTGGTGGAAGGGCCGGTGATCGGCAGGAGCGGCATCCGGGTCGCGCCGGATTGCGCGCTCGATGAGGTCAGCTCCCGCGCGTTCGACATGATCGTCCTGCCGGGCGGGCTGCCGGGCACCACCCATTTGAAGGAAGACGCCCGCATCCGGCAGCTCGTGAAGGAACAGGCGGCCCGTGGGAAATATACGGCGGCCATCTGCGCGGCGCCCACCGTCCTCCACGCCGTGGGGCTGACCGCCGGACGGACGCTCACCAGCCACCCTTCCGTCCAGGGGACGCTGACGGAGAGCCGCTACCTGGAAGAGCGCGTCGTTGTGGACGGCGCGCTGATTACCAGCCGGGCGCCGGGGACGGCCCTGGAGTTCGCCTTCGCCCTGGTCGAGATCCTCTGCGGGAAAGCGAAGGCCGAAGAAGTCAACCGCGGCGTCCTCGCCCGCCTCTAATCACCTTCCTTCGCTCAGCCAGACAGCCCCGCAACACTCCCCTCTTACGACAGGGAAGGGAGGACGGGAAACCCTTGTTCGATAAAATGGGCATCCATAGCAAAGACGGTCTCGATGCCCGCCTGCCGCATCACGACAAAACTCAAACAGTCCACAAGGCGAAGCCTTCGCTGTCCGGCGGTCAGCAGGGCGGAGGATGCGGCCCGATGAAGCGGTTCATCGACCCAAACCATCTGTACAACTGGCGTGACATCATCATGGAAGACGCGGACGGCATCCATCCAGGTGCGCCTCGCATCGGAGTGATGCCGATCGTCCGCGTCGAGCACGGAATAAAACGCAGAGGTATCGACGTAGACCCTCACGAACCAAACGCCTCTGTCAGATACTCATCATGCCGTTCCGCGACATCACGACGCCCCGAACGAAAACGCCCAGCCGCAGCTATAGCTTTCTGGCGAACTTCCCGCGCATCGCGAATCAACCGCCCTTCCAGCACCTCGTCCAGGGCCTCCCGGATGACTTGTGCGAGGGAAACCCCGCGCTGATTCGCTAGTTGCCGAAAGCGGCTAAGTTGTCTTTCGTCAAGTTGAATCTGCGTTCTGTGCAAAGGAAATCCTCCTTCTGATGTTATTATGGCAAAATTGATGTTATGATACCACTCAATGCGTTATTGGTTCGCCCATGACTCTGCCCTCCCCATCTTTGATAGGCTTTCAGCCCCTCGCCCGCCTGTAGGGTTTGTCGTATTCTCTATGAGAGCGCGGTTATCCTGCGAGCCAGCGGAGGCCGAGGTAGCCGGCGATAAGCAGGCCGAGCAGGACGAGCGTGAAGAGGTCGAAGTAGCGATCGAGATACGGCTTCATCCGGGGTCCAATCCAATAGATCGTTCCGGCGACGAGGAAGAAGCGGCCTGAGCGGCCGATCACTGAAGCCGCGACGAGCGTCCAAAGCGGAATCTGCCAGAGGCCCGCGGCGATCGTGAAGACCTTGTAGGGAATCGGCGTGAAGGCCGCGGTCAGGATGGCCAGGAAGGCATTCTCCTCAAAGTATCTTCCCACGAGCGCGAACTCGGTGGTGTAGCCGAGCGTCGTGATGATCGGCTGGCCGATGGTTGCGTAGAAGGCGTAGCCGATCACCCATCCAAGAATACCGCCAATGACCGAACCCACCGAGCAGACGAGAGCGTTCCACCAGGCCCGCTCGGGGCGGGTGAAGGCGAGGGCGATGAGGAGGATGTCGG
>JACRHK010000274.1 GCA_016217625.1 Nitrospirota bacterium | reverse complement strand
CCAATGACCATTGACTATTGACCGGAGGTAGGGATTCATGAATATCTGCGTCATCGGCGTCGGTTACGTGGGACTGGTCACCGGGGCGTGTTTCGCCGAATTCGGTCTGCGGGTGACCTGCGTGGACAAAGATGCCGAAAGGATCGGGATGTTGCAGAAAGGTCTTCTTCCCTTTTTCGAGCCGGGGCTGGAGGAGATCCTGCGAAAAAACCTCCAGGCGCGGCGCCTTTCATTCGTGACCGATATCGCAAGGGCCGTGAAAGACTCCCTGGTTATTTTCATCGCCGTGGGGACCCCCTCCCTGGAAGACGGGTCCGCCGATCTCTCCTACGTGGAGGAAGTCGCGCGCGTCATCGCCGAGCAGATGGACGACTACAAGGTCATCGTGACCAAGAGCACGGTGCCGGTGGGGACAGGGGAGCGGATCCGGGAGATCATCCTCAAGCATCAACCCCGGGCGAACCATTTCGATATCGTATCGAACCCCGAGTTCTTGCGGGAAGGATCGGCCATTGAAGACTTCATGCGCCCCAACCGGGTGATCATCGGGGCGGAAAGCCCCCAGGCCGTCGCGATCCTGCGAGACCTCTACCGCCCCCTCTATCTCATCGAAACGCCCTTTGTCGTCACCGACGTCAAGACCGCCGAGCTGATCAAGTATGCGTCCAACGCCTTCCTGGCGACGAAGATCTCCTTCATCAACGAGGTGGCGCACCTCTGCGAGCGGGTGGGAGCCGATGTCCACGTGGTCGCGAAGGGGATGGGACTCGACCAGCGGATCGGAGGGAAATTCCTCCACCCCGGTCCCGGCTTCGGGGGGTCCTGTTTTCCCAAGGACACGCAGGCGCTGGCGCGCATCGCCCAGAGCAGCGGGTACCGCTTCGAGATCCTGGAGACGGTGCTCCGGGTCAACGCCCGGCAGATGGAACGGATGGCGGAGAAGATCCGGGACGCCGTGGGCGGCGTCCAGGGCAAGACGCTGGGGGTCTTGGGGCTGTCGTTCAAGCCCAATACCGACGACATCAGAGAGGCGCCCGCATTGAAGATCATCGAGATCCTCCTCCGGGAAGGGGCGGCGGTGCGCGCCTTCGACCCGGCAGCCATGGAGGCGGCACGACGCGTGTACCCACAAGTTCTCTACTGCGAAGATCCTTATGAGGCGGCGCGCGGGAGCGACGCCCTCATCATCGTCACGGAGTGGAACCTCTTCAGAAACCTCGACCTGGGGGAGATCAAGCGTCTCCTGCGTCTGCCGGTCCTTCTTGACCTTCGCAACATCTACGACCCGGAGAAGGCCCGGGCGTTGGGCCTTCGCTACTACGGCGTCGGGAGGGGGACTGTGTAAAATGCGAAATGCGAAATGCGAAATGTACAATGCAGACTGTGTAAATTGCAAATTGTAAAATGCAAAATGCAAAATGCAAAATGTACAATGCAGATTGAAAATTTCTAATTTCCAATATCCAATATTGAATCTGAACCAGTGGTATAATATACCAATATGAAGGTCTTGGTGACGGGAGGGGCGGGGTTCATCGGTTCCCACCTGGTGGACGGCCTGCTGGCACAGGGCCATACCGTGGCCGTGGTGGATAACCTCTCCATCGGGCGGCGGGAGCAGGTGCCTTCGGGGGTCGCGTTCTATTCCCTGGACATCCGGGATCCCAAGATCGAGGAGGTCTTCCGCAAAGAACGCCCTGACGCGGTGAGCCACCACGCCGCCCAGATTTCCGTCCGCGAATCCGTTCGGGACCCGGTCTTCGACGCGGACGTGAACGTTCTGGGGACGCTCCACCTCCTGGAGGTCTGCTGCGCATACGGGGTCCGGCGGTTCCTCTTCGCCTCATCCGGGGGGGCCGTCTACGGGGAGCAGGAGGTCTTTCCCGCTCCGGAAACGCATCCGACGCGGCCCGCCAGCCCGTACGGAATCGGCAAGCGCGCCGTGGAGGACTACCTGGAATACTACCGCGCGGCAAAGGGTCTCTCTTATGCCGCCCTCCGCTACGGTAACGTCTACGGTCCGCGACAGGATCCGAACGGCGAGGCCGGAGTGGTCGCCATCTTCACGCAGCGGCTGCTCCGGGGTGACCCTCCCGTCGTCAACGGCGATGGGGAGCAGACGCGGGACTACATCTTCGTCGGAGACGTGGCGGCCGCCCATCAGGCCGCGCTGGATTCCGGGGTAGAAGGGGTCTTCAACGTCGGAACGGGGCGGGAGACCTCGGTGAACGCCCTGCTTGCCCTTCTTCGCCCGTTGGCGGGCGCGCAGGTGCGGGAGGCGCATGGTCCGGCGAAAGCGGGCGAGCAGCGTCGCAGCGTGGTGGATGCGCGTCGTCTGCGCGAGGCAACGGGTTGGACTCCGCAGGTGACGTTAGAAGAGGGTTTGCGACGCACCGTGGAGTGGTTCAGAAGCCAGATGGGAAATGCAAAATGAGCAATGCAAATTGCAAAAGTCAAAATGAAGGATCCCCTCGGCATTTTGCGTTGAGGATTGGGGGTTGAAATGGTCGTGCCGCGACAGAAACGGAAGATG
>JACRHK010000277.1 GCA_016217625.1 Nitrospirota bacterium | reverse complement strand
GTTTCGGCGGATACTTCGACCTGGAGACGGTCCTGGTCTACACGACGACGGGGTATTTCGAGGCAGGCGGTCAGCAGTACGTTCTCTCCCCGGAAGAGTACGGCAAATGGGCGTTCCTGCGGACCAATGCCGAGCTCCTGGATGATGCGAAGGACCGGGGGCTTCTGCAGTCCTTTGCACTTGCAAAGATGCGGGAACGACCGGCCTGGCTCGATCCCTCGTTGCTGGGTCCCGACGGGCGGGCGGTCTGGGATCTCCTCGCGAACCAGGATCCGGCGCGCGTCCCCGGCTTGATTGCAGCGCTTTCCCCGGCGATGCGGGAGACGCTGCTGGCCCTTTCGCCGCGGCACACGATCGGCGACCTCCGCGCTCGGCTGTACCTCGCGCACAGCGTCACGGACAACTTCATCCCTTACTCAGAAAGCGTGCGGCTGGCCGAGGCGGCGGGCAGCGCCGAACGGGTGCGGATCGAGATCCTGACTGTCTACCGCCATGTGGACGTGGAGGCGCTGCCGCTGTGGGAGCTGCTGCGGCGCGACGGCCTGCCGCTCTTCCGCCTGGTGTACCGGGTGGTGGGGGAACGGTGAGGAGTGAAAAGTGAGGAGTCAGGAGTCAGGAGTGGGAAGTCAGGAGGTTGAAGCTAAGGTTGAGGTTGAGGTCTCGATATCGGAATTCTTAACCTTAACCTTAACCTTAACCTTAACCTTAACCTCAACCTTAACCTCAGCCTGAGGATGTACCATGAGGCTTGAAGCGGGAAAGATGCAAACGACTCGCTTGCGGGAGGCCCTCGAGGCCCTATATGCCGCGTGCGACCACAAGGGACGGGCGGCCTACGACCCGGTGCGTTTCCTCCACCGCTGCGCCGACCCCCGGGACATCGAAGTCATCGGGCTCCTCGCCGCCAGCCTGGCCTACGGGAATGCCAAGGCGGCCTCGGACGCCCTGGAGCGACTCTTGGCCGTTCTGGGTCCGCGCCCGCACCGCGCTCTGCTCCGGTTCGATCCGCGACAAGCGATCAAGCCGTTCGACGGCCTCTACTACCGCCTGAGTACGGGGCGGGACCTGGCGGCGTTCTGCTTCCTGATCGGCCAGGCCCTCCGGAAGCACGGTTCACTGGGAGATCTCTTTCTCCACGGCTACCGCGAGGAGGAGCAGGATCTCTTGCCGTCCCTCGGACGGTTCGTCCGCGCCCTGCTCGGCGGCGATACGAAAGCCGTCTATGGCCGATCCGCTTCCAACAGGCTTCCCCAAGGGCTCCGGCATCTCCTCCCGGACCCCTCCAACGGCGGGGCCAACAAGCGGCTTCTCCTCTACCTCCGCTGGATGGTCCGTCCCCCAGCCGAGGGGGTCGATTTCGGCCTCTGGCCGCTTCCTCCCGCGAAGCTCCTTCTGCCGCTTGATACGCATGTCATCCGGATCGGCCGCTACCTGGGACTGGCGGATCGGAAGACGGTGGATGCGAAGCTCGCCCGAGAGATGACCGAAGCCCTCCGCCGACTCGCGCCCGAGGACCCCGCGCGCTACGACTTCGCACTCTGCCATCATGGCATGTCTGGGGCCTGCCCGGCGCGGCCCACCCGGGCCCACTGCCTCCCCTGTCCCCTCCGCCCCGCCTGCCGGGTGGGGAGGAGGTATCGTTCGGAGTTCTGAGGTTCAAACCCTGCCCCCTCTGCCCCCCGCATCCGCCAGAATCTGTTGACACCTTCTTGTTTTCCCTATAAAATCAAGCAAATCCATTCCATAAAAATGAGCCAATTGGTCCACCGCTAAATGCTAAAATCTTATCTCAAAAAGATTTTGGAAATTGCAGATCGTGGCGACGCCAGGGAGGAAAGCTACTACTCCGGCCTGGAAGATCTGCTCAAAAGCTACGCCGAATCTTCTCGCAAGAAGAGCATTCACATCACGACCCTTCCAAAAAAGACCGAAGCTGGCAACCCCGACTTTCGGATCTGGGACGGCAGGCAGAACATTGTCGGGTATATTGAAGCCAAAAAACCCACCGAGGGGAATCTGGATCACATTGAAACCAGCGAGCAACTGAAGCGCTACCGCCGCACCTTCCCCAACCTGATCCTCACCAACTTCTTCGAGTTTCGGCTCTACCGCAACGGTCAACTGGTGAATACGGCCCAGATTGCCCGACCCTTCATCGTTCACAAGCTCAAAACTCTCCCGCCCGTTGAGAAAGAGGAAGCGTTTCTCAACCTTCTGGAACAATTCTTCGCCTTTTCGCTTCCGAAGTCCTACACCGCCAGAACCCTGGCCATCGAGCTCGCCAAGCGCACGCGCTTCTTGAAAGACCAGGTGATTGCCGAAGAGTTGAAGGAGGAAGAACAAAAAGGCGCCGGCCACATCCTGGGCTTCTACAAGGCGTTTCAAAACCATCTGATCCAGGGACTCACCCGAGAAGCCTTCGCCGACCTCTACGCCCAGACCATCACCTACGGCCTCTTTGCAGCCCGGACGCGCACTCAGAACGGGTTTCACCGCAAGCTGGCCTACGACAATATTCCGCCCACCATCGGCATCCTGCGCGACGTGTTCCGCTTCATCT
>JACRHK010000276.1 GCA_016217625.1 Nitrospirota bacterium | reverse complement strand
TCGGCCTGGGCCTCCAGGTCCCCACGGGCCCAGTTGTCCTCCAAGACTGGCTTCAAGAGTTCTCGCTCCTGTTCGTCCGGGGGACGATAGTCCAGGTAAGGGGCGTAGCCCGCGGAGCGGATGGCCCCGGTGGGCGTCATCTCCACGAATTGGAGCTGGCGGGAAACGACCCGCCGATTCCCGTGGCGATCGGTGCGACCGTCCTGGATTTCGTGCTGGAGGTAGAACAGGGCCCTGATCTCCTCTCCCGGATCACTGGGGTCGATCAGGATCGCCCCCTGACGTAACAGGTGCCGGTGGCGTTCGAGGATCAGGTCAAGGGTCGCGTCCAAGAGGGGATGGCCGGGAGAGATGAACTCGGCCAGGGGCTTGCCCGGCACATGGATCTGGTCTTTGTCAAAGCAGATCCGCTCGTAGCGGTCGAGGACCACGTCCCCTCGGCCGATCTGCCGGTCTCGGCTGCGGATGCTGGCAGGAACATGGGTGATCTCGTATCGCTTCGGCTCCCGCTCGCGGAGAGTCCCCCCCAGGTGGCGGAAAGCCTCCAAGAAGAAGGCCCGAATGAAGTGGGGCTGGAGGCGCCTGGCTTCCGCCCGCTCCAGGTCCTCCCGAATCTTCCGGACTTGAGAGGCATCCAGGGCGTCCCGAACCAAGGCTTGCTCTTCCAGGAGGTCCTGGATGCGCTGGCGGGCGGCGGCGTTCTCGACGGCCTGGAACAGGCGGGCTCGGACCTCGGGCTGATCTCCATAGCGGATGGCCTCGATGAGGAGATCCCGCAGGCTCCGCTCCTGAAAGAGCTTGCCCAGGACATCAAACACCTGGCCCCCGAGGGCCTCCCGCTCCTCGCGGAGTTTTTCCAGGAGGCGGTAGTACACCTCACCCTCACGGGTCTCGGCTGCAACCAGGTTCCAAAGGTGGCAGACTTCAGTCTGCCCGATGCGGTGAATCCGGCCAAAGCGCTGTTCGAGCCGGTTGGGGTTCCAGGGGAGGTCGTAATTGACCATCAGGTGGGCCCGCTGGAGGTTGATGCCTTCTCCAGCGGCATCCGTGGCCACCAGGATCTGCACGTCTTTATCCTGGATGAACCGCTGCTGGGCCTTTCGGCGCTCTTCCCGTCCCATCCCCCCATGGATCGTGATCACCGCCTCGGGCCGGCCCAGGAGGGCCCGGATCTTGTCGGCCAGATAGGTCAAGGTGTCCCGGTGCTCCGTGAAGAGCACGAGCTTCCGCCGGTGGCCGGAAGTCTCAAACATCTCCGCATTGTTTTGGAGGAGGGTGGAGAGTTCCTCCCACTTCCGGTCCGTGCCACTCCGGCGGACACATTGGGCCAGGGCCTCAAGATCCTTCAGCGTGCGGATTTCGGCCTCCAGCTCGGCGATGGTGCGGGCCGCCGAGGCCTGGTCCACAAGCTCTTCTTCGGCGATTTCCACCTCGTCAGCCGGGGCGTCATCGAGGTCCTCGGGTTCTTCGGGAGCCAGATCCTCAAGACCTCCAGTCGTGTCCATGACCCCCTCCGCCCCTCGCCGGAGAAGTTGCTCCTCGCGGAGACGTCGCTCGAGGCGCTCCCGGCGGCGCCGGAGGGACTCTGCAATGGCCTGGGGGGACGAGGCCAGGCGCCGCTGGAGGATCGTCAGGGCCCAGCCAACCAGGTTCCCACGGCGTGCCTCTCCCTCTTGAGTCAGGCGGTCGGCAAGGTTCATGCCCTCCCGCACATAGTCGGTGACCTCCCGGTAGAGCTGGGCCTCCAGCTCGGAGAGCCGGTAGTTGACAGTGTAGGCCCAGCGTTCGGGAAAGAGAGGGGTCCCATCAAACTTGAGGAGCTGTTCCTTGACCAGGCGGCGCATGAGGTCCGAGGGGTCCACCACGTGAACACCATCCCGGAAGCGGCCCTCGAATCGGTCGGCATCCAGGAGCGCCATAAAGAGCTGGAAGTCCTCCTCCTTCCCGTTGTGGGGAGTCGCCGTGAGGAGGAGGAAGTGGCGGGTGAGCCGGCCGAGGAGTTTCCCCAGCTTGTACCGCTTGGTCTCCTTGATCTCTCCACCGAAGACGTGGGCCGACATCTTGTGGGCCTCATCCGCGATGATGAGGTCCCAATCGAGGCGGTCGTCCCGGAGCTTGGCCTGGATCTCCTCATTCCGGCTGAGCTGATCCAATCGACAGAGGACCAGAGGATAACGCTGAAAGGCCTCCGGGACCTCCTCCAGACGCTGGCGGGTGACCGGCTCGAAGTCCAACTGGAACCGGTCTCGCATCTCGTCCTGCCACTGCTCCACCAGGTTGCCCGGGCAGACGATCAGGCATCGGTCCACATCGCCTCGCATCCGGAGTTCCTTGACGAGGAGGCCGGCCATGATGGTCTTGCCGGCCCCGGGGTCATCCGCCAGGAGGAATCGGAGGGGCTGGCGGGGCAGCATCTCCCCATAGACTCCCGTGATCTGGTGGGGGAGCGGCTCCAGCATGGAGGTATGGACGGCCAGCAGGGGGTCGAAGAGGTGCGCCAGCCGGATCCGGTACGCCTCTGAAACCAGTCGCAGGAGTCCACTGTCGGCTTCGAAAGACCAGGCCTGGCCGGCGGCTACCACCTCGAGGGTAGGCTCTCGATCACGAAAGACAAGTTCCGTATGGGGACGCCCCGCGGCATCTTTGTAGGTGAGTTCGACGCAGGCCGACCCATGCCATTGCACGTCCACAACCGTGACTGGGCCGTCGGGGATAAGCCCCTTCACGGAGGCACCACGGGTCAGCTCTTCAAGCCGCGCCATCTGCCTCTTTACCCCTCATTTCGTAACACGTGACTGGTCCAGCCTGAATGTCCCTGCCTGCTACCTGAATTTATAAGCAGCGGATCATGTCTCAACGCAATGTAGCAATTTGCCTTGCGCGACGGCAGCGACAAATGCATCAAGAGCAGGCTTCTTTACGAAACGCACTCCCCTGCCCCACCAACCCTTTCGGTTGGATGAGCACCTTTCGCTCTTTATCGGCGACAGCGTATCCGATCCGGAAGGCCTCAACTTGAGAGTTCTGGAGGAGGTTCATGACCGCTTCAACCTGATCCTCCGGCACCACGAGGCAGAAGCCGATACCCATGTTATACACCCTGAACATCTCCTCATCGCTGACGTTGCCGAGCTTTTGGATCAAGGCAAAGATCGGCTGGGGTTCTGGGAGGGTATCAATCACATAGCCAACATCGGATTGTACTCTGGTGAGATTGAGAAACCCATCGCTCGTGATGTGGATCAAGGCCTTGATCGTCAGGCCGGACCGGAGGAGCGTGAGGACCTCCCGCACGTAGATGCGCGTCGGCTCAAGCAGTTCCTCCCCAAGGGGTCGGCCCAGCTCTTCGATGTCCTGATCAGGGCGGAGCTTCGCTTTCTGGAACAGCACCTTACGGGCCAGCGTCAGGCCGTTCGAGTGGATCCCGCTGCTTCTGAGGCCGATTACGACGTCGCCCTCTTGGATCTCCTGGCCGATGATGACCCGATCCAGCGGGACAAGCCCCACACAGGTGCCGACAAGGTCGAACCCTCGGTGTCTTCTGACCCCCTTGATGACGTCCCGCATCTGGGCGATCTCACCGGCGGGGATCGTGATGTTCGCCAGTTCCGCCCCCTTGTACAACCCTTTCCCAATCTCCTCCAGAAAGGTGGGATCAGGGTCCTGGATGGCGATGTAGTCGAGCAGGCAGAGCGGCTCGGCCCCGACACAGAGGACATCGTTCACATTCATTGCGACGCAATCGATCCCAATCGTATCATATTTCTCCAAAAGCTGGGCAATCAGGACCTTAGTCCCGACTCCATCCGTTGAGACGGCGATTCCCAGGTGATGACCGACATCGATGATGTTGGCGAAGTAGCCAACGTCTAATTTTGGCGTCCCGACCCCTGTCCTGAGCGAGAAACTCTGGACCAGCCATTTGAGCAGGCCTTTGAGCGCCGCTTCTTCCCTCTCTGTATTCACCCCAGCTTTGGCGTAATCAACACGCTTGAGCTGGGCCTTCCTTCCAGGCTCCTTCCGCTCCATGCCAGTTCCCCCTTTCCTTGCTACTCTGTCCTTTCTGTAGATGATACAGAGACGGGAACCATCGCCTGCTTCAGAAATGGCCCCGCTCTGGCCGTCATCGAGATCGGCAAGGACATCGCTGTAGGGGCCAGAGCGCGAAACGTCCAGGCCAGCTCCTCTCTGTACGTTCCTTCTTCCAGGTGAACGCTTGATGGACCGATGATCAGTTCAACGTAGGCTCGGTCATATGTGATCGAGACCTCGCAACTCGGCAGATCCTGAGCCTCCAGGATCGCAAGGATCGGGAGAGAATCCCCCACCTGGAGCTCGACTGGTCCAATGGGATGACTGACCAAGAGCCTTAAATACCGAATCTCTTCCTCGTTGTTAGCCACCATTAAGCTCACATCTATGATGCTGAGTTTTGAGAGAGGGACTTTGCCGTAACGAGTTCATCAACCTTCAATCGAAGGAGGGTTTCTCTGACACCTCACGGCTGAGGCTAATGCCCCACTCCCTTGCATACCGCTTAATCGTATCCGTGAAGAAGGCCCCCTTCGTGGTCCGGATGTTCCCCATCCGGTA
>JACRHK010000278.1 GCA_016217625.1 Nitrospirota bacterium | reverse complement strand
CGGCGTTTCAATCTGGGCGGGATGAACGCCACGGTGACCTCAGCCTGCGCCTCAGCCACCCAGGCGATCGGCCTGGCCTACAGAGCCGTTCAGCGGGGTGACGCGGACCTCATCGTGGCCGGAGGCGCCGATTCGATGATCAACCCCGTGGGGCTGGTCTTCTTTGTCCTGCTCCAGGCCGCCGCCGCGGCCTCCGGGGATCTGGAAACGATCTGTCGCCCATTCGACCGGAAGCGCTCCGGCCTCGTCATGGGGGAAGGGGCAGGATTCGCCGTCCTCGAAGAGGAGGAGCATGCCGGGAAACGGGGAGCGCGCGTTTACGCGGAGATGTCCGGGTACGGATCGTCCATGGACGCCTATCAGGTGACGGCCCCGCACCCTCGGGGGGACGGCGCCGTCCTGGCCATGCAGCGCGCCCTCGAAGACGCAAGACTTGCGCCTGATGACGTGGACTACATCAACGCCCATGGCACCGGCACGAAGCTCAACGACGCCGCCGAGACCCTTGCCATCAAGCGGGTCTTCGGCGACTGGGCGCACAAGCTCGCCGTCAGCTCGAGCAAGTCCCTCATCGGTCACCTGCTGGCCGCCTCGGGGGGTCCCGAGTTCGTCTTCACGGCGCTCAGCGTCCGGCGGGACCGGATCCACCCGACGATCAACCTCACCCATCCGGATCCGAAATGCGACCTGGACTACGTGCCGCAGGCCGCACGTTCCCGGACTGTCCGGGCTGCGCTGTCCAACTCGTTCGGCTTCGGCGGGCAGAACGCCTCCGTCCTGGTGAAGAAGTACCGCGAAAGGGAGGGGTGAATGAGGGCACAGCTGAATTTGCATAGGCAACGGAATGACATCCCCCCTCTCCCTAACAGGGAGAGGGTAGGGTGAGGGTTCTCCGTCTCGGATGATAATCCTCACCCCTTCCCTCTCCTTTCCAAGGAGAGGGAGCATATAGGAGAACTATGAAGGAAACCACGCTATGGTGATTGACCTGACAGGCAAGATTGCCCTGGTGACCGGCGGGGCCCGCGGCATCGGCCGGGAAACGAGCCTCCGCCTCGCTGAAGCCGGCGCGCGGGTCGTCATCAACTATCAGAAATCCCTGGAAGCCGCGGAAGCGCTGAAGGCCGAGCTTGCCGGGCGCGGGCTGGAAACGGACCTCTTCCAGGCGGATGTCTCGAAGCCGGAGGAGGTGGATGCCCTTTTCGCGCGCATCAGGGACCGGCACGGGAGGCTGGACATCCTCGTCAACAACGCCGGAATCATCAAGGACACGCTCCTTTTAAACATGGATCTGTCCGATTGGGACCGGGTGCATGACGTGAACCTCAAGGGGGCGTTCCTCTGCACCAGGGCGGCGGCGGAGCTGATGATGCTCCACCACGCGGGGAAGATCATCAACATCGCCTCGGTGGGCGCCATCCGGGGCGGCCGGGGACAGACGAACTACGCCTCTTCCAAGGGCGGGCTCCTTGCTTTCACCAGGGCCTGCGCCGTGGAGCTGGGGAGCAAGGGGATCCAGGTCAACGCCGTCCTGCCGGGGATGATCCAGACCGACATGAGCCGGCTGGTCAGAAAGCGCGCGGGGGAGACGCTGCTGGAGCGGATCCCAATGGGCCGATTCGGCGAGCCCACGGAAGTCGCCCACCTGGTCGTCTTCCTCGCCTCGGACCGGGCGGACTACATCACCGGGCAGGCGATCGCCGTGGATGGAGGGTTCAGCGTCGCATGATCCGGATCTACCAGGGGGTTGATCTCATCCACATCCCCAAGTTCCGGGGGGTCTTTGAGCGACACCCCCGCTTCGCAGATGATCTGTTCACCGAACAGGAGCGAACCTACTGCCTCTCCGGAAAAGACCCGCTGCCCCACTTCGCCGGACGGTTCGCTGCCAAGGAGGCTTGCCTCAAGGCCCTGGGGCTCGGCTTCTCCGGCACGGGGATCGACCACGCACTGCAGGAGATAGAAGTCCTCCCTCGGGCTTCGGGCAGGCCGAATCTCATCCTCCATGGATGGCTTCGCGCGCTCTGCAACAAGCGGGGGATCCATCAATGGTCCGTGTCGCTCACGCACGCCTCGGAGTACGCCGCCGCCACGGTGACCCTGGTCGGAAGGGAGAGTTGAAAATTGAGAAGCAAATACCTACCCTGCAGCAAGCTCTAGGGAATAGTGAAGTTCAACTTTCAAATTAAAAGGCCTCAAGGAGCGAACGATGCGTTACCTCATGGTTGATCGAATCCTCGAATGGGAAGCCGGCAGAGGGATCAAGGGGGTCAAGAACGTCGCCATGAGCGAGGACGTCCTCGAGTTCCACTTCCCGGGGAACCCCATCATGCCGGGGGTCCTCCTGCTGGAAGCCATGGTCCAGCTCGCCGGGTGGATCGAGGCCGCCTCCACCGACTTCCAGCGCTGGTTCTTGCTCCAACGAATCCCGCGGTGCCACTTTTACGGGTTTGCCTTGCCCGGCGATCAGGTCGAGTTCGAGATCAAGGCGCTGGAAAGCCCGGACGCCTCCTCCAAGAAATTTGAAGGAATCGGGACGGTGAACGGCAAGAAAAAGATCGTGGCGGAGTTTGAGGGGGAATCAGTGCTGCTCGAGGATCTCGAATCGGCCACCGAGCAGAGGCGCCTCTTCGAAATACTCACCAGGAGCTGATGAACGGTGGAAGAGCGGGAGGTCGTCATAACCGGCATGGGGCTGCTGACGCCCCTG
>JACRHK010000273.1 GCA_016217625.1 Nitrospirota bacterium | reverse complement strand
GGCCGGCCGGCCTTCGTCCTGCATGACGGCCCCCCCTACGCCAACGGCCATATCCACATCGGCCATGCCCTGAACAAGATCCTGAAAGACTTCGTCGTCCGCTCCAAGGCGATGGAGGGACACCGGACCCCCTACGTCCCCGGGTGGGACTGCCACGGCCTGCCCATCGAGCATCAGGTGGAGAAGGAGCTGGGGAAGCAGCGGGGGGCGATCGCGAAAGACGAGATCCGCCGCCGCTGCCGGTCCTACGCCGCGAAGTTCGTGGAAATCCAGCGGGAGGAGTTCAAGCGGCTGGGGGTGATGGGCGATTGGGAGCGGCCCTACCTCACCATGAGCTACGACTACGAGGCCACCATCATCCGGGAGTTCGGGAAGCTCGTGGCCGCGGGAAGCGTCTACAAAGGGAAGAAGCCGGTGCACTGGTGCCCCACCTGCGAGACGGCCCTGGCCGAGGCGGAGGTGGAGTATGGGGAGCACACCTCACCGTCCATTTTTGTGAAATTCAAAATAATAATCTTTGGTGGAAAAAAACATCTCACCTACAAACCTGATCTGCACATCCTGATCTGGACGACGACCCCCTGGACGCTGCCGGCCAACCAAGCGGTGGCGGTTCATCCCGACGAACCGTATATCCTTGTAAAGGTGAAGTGGAACGGGAGGGATGAAACTTGGATCTTGGCTGAGAAGATGCTGCGATCATGCATGGAAAGGTTTGGGATTGAGACCTACCAGGTTGTAGAGGGACCGTATCGTGGTGACGAGCTTAATGGAATGTTCATTTGTTATGAGCTCCCTATTGTCTCTCCTCCACAGACAAAGTTCATTGTTACTGCCCCCTTCGTGACCATGGATCAAGGCACAGGTTGCGTCCACATTGCACCGGGTCATGGTCAGGAAGACTATGAACTATCCTTGCGATATCCACGGTTCGGACTTAAAGTTATAGCGCCTGTGGACAAAAAAGGCCGATTTACTGATGAGGTTGGTGTGCAGGATTGGGTAGGCAAAACGGTATTCGAAGCCAATCCTCTGATCACGAATCTATTGCGCGAAAAAGGGCTCCTAATCTATGAAGAGAGACTTACCCATGCCTATCCCCACTGCTGGCGGTGCAAGCGGCCGATCCTCTTTCGGGCCACGGAGCAGTGGTTCATTGCCATGGCGGCCAACCGGCTCCAGGAGCGGGCCATCGCCGGCATCCACGAGGTCCAGTGGATCCCCCCCTGGGGGAAGGAGCGCATCCTGGGGATGATGGAGCACCGCCCCGACTGGTGCATCTCGCGCCAGCGGGCCTGGGGCGTTCCCATCCCCGTCTTCCTCTGCGCGTCCTGCCGGGAGCCGCTCCTCGATTCACGTCTCGTGGATCAGGTGGCGGATCGGATAGAGCAGGGCGGGGCGGATATCTGGTTCGACCGCTCGGTGGCGGACCTCCTTCCCGCCGGGACGGCCTGTCCCCGCTGCGGGGGAACGCAGTTCGAGAAGGAGCAGGACATCCTCGACGTCTGGTTCGATTCGGGCGTGAGCCACGCGGCCGTCCTCGAGCGGAGGGAAGAGCTCCGCTGGCCGGCGGACCTGTACCTCGAAGGGAGCGACCAGCACCGGGGCTGGTTCCAGAGCGCGCTCCTCACGGCCGTGGCCACGCGGGGGCGCGCGCCGTACGCGAGCGTTCTCACCCACGGCTTCGTCGTCGACGGCCAGGGGAAGAAGATGTCCAAGTCGGCGGGGAACGTCGTCGCCCCCCAGGAGGTCATCGCCCGCCACGGCGCCGAGATCCTGCGCCTCTGGGTGGCGGCGGAGAACTACCGCGAGGACGTCCGGATCTCCGAGGCGATTCTCACGCAGCTCGTCGAGGCGTACCGCCGGATCCGGAACACCTGCCGCTACCTCCTGGGGAACCTCGCCGACTTCGACCGGGAACGCCACCGAGTCGGGCGGGAGGACCTGTGGGAGATCGACCGGTGGGCGCTCCTTCATCTCCAGCGCCTCATCCAACGGGTGCGGAGGGCCTATGCCGACTACGAGTTCCATCTGGCGTTCCACGCGATCCACCAGTTCTGCATCGTGGAGCTGTCGGCCTTCTACCTGGATGTCCTCAAGGACCGCCTCTACACCTTCGGTAAAGACTCTCCGGCGCGGCGGGCCGCCCAGCAGACGCTTTCCGCGATCCTTGATGCGCTTGTCCGGCTGATGGCGCCCATCCTCGCCTTCACGGCCGAGGAGGTCTGGCGCGCCCTGCCTCCAGGGGTGCGGCCCCGCGAAGCCGGGGGAAGCATTCACCTCGCCTGCTTCCCAGAGGTGGAGGAGGCGTGGCTCGATCCGGAGTTGGAGCAACGGTGGGAGCGGCTCCTCCTCCTCCGGGGGGAGATCGCCAAGGCCCTGGAGCGGGCCCGGATGGCGAAGCGGATCGGCGCGTCACAGGAGGCCGAGGTCCGGGTCTATGCGGGGCCGGACGCGCGGGGATTCCTGGAGGAGTATCTCCGAGACCTGCCGATGATCTGCATCGTCTCCACCGCTGTCCTCGCGCCGTTCGACGAGGCGACGGAAGGGGCCTTCCGGAGCGAGGTCGTTGAGGGGCTCGCGGTGGAAGTGGCGCCGGCGCCCGGCGCCCAATGCGCCCGGTGCTGGAACCGGTCGCGCAGCGTGGGAACGGACGTGCAACATCCCACCCTTTGTGATCGTTGCCTCCCCATCGTCCAGGGGGTCGCATCTTGAACAGCCGCCGGGTCCTCGGCGTGAGCGGGGGAGTCCTTGCCCTGGATCAGGCGGCGAAGTGGGTGATCGGGCAGGTCCTGCCGCTCGGCGCGCAGCGCGAGGTCATCCCGGGATTTTTTCAGCTCGTCCATGTGCGCAATCCCGGAGCCGCCTTCAGCCTCCTGGCCGGGATGGACGAGGGGTATCGCGCGGCCTTCTTCGTCGGCTACACGCTCTTGGCCGTGGCCGTCCTCGGGTGGTTCCTGGTGAAGGTCCGCGAAGGGTGGAGCCGTCTGTCCCTGGCCCTCGTTTTGGGCGGGGCCCTGGGGAACCTGGTGGACCGGGTCCGGTACGGGGCCGTGGTGGATTTTTTGGACTTCTACTGGGGCGCCCTCCACTGGCCGGCCTTCAACGTGGCCGACCGCGCGATTGTAGTGGGAGTGGGAATCTTACTTTGGGAACTGCTCTTCAGAAAGTCAGGAGTCTGAAGTCAGAAGTCAGGAGTTGGTACGACGTGAGGCGTGAAACGTGAGGCGCGAGGCGTAATGTATCCCATCTTATTCCAATGGGGGCCGGTGACGATCCACACTTACGGCGTCCTGCTCGCCAGCGGGTTCGTCACGGGCCTCTGGGTGGCCGCGCGCCAGGCCCGGCGCGAAGGGATCGTCTCCGACCGGATCGTGGACCTGGCCTTCTACATCCTGTTGGCGGCCCTCGTCGGCTCCCGTCTCCTGTACGTCGTGGTGAACTGGTCGTGGTTCGCAGGGCGGCCGCTGGACATCCTGAAGGTCTGGGAAGGCGGGCTGGTCTTCTACGGCGGGCTGCTGTTGGCTGTGCCCGTGGGGATCTGGTATGTGCGCCGAAAGGGGCTCCACGTCTGGCAGGTCGCCGACTTGCTGGCCCCCTCCATCGCCCTGGCCCACGGCATCGGCCGGCTCGGCTGCTTCTCGGCCGGCTGCTGCTACGGGATCGAGACGGACCTTCCCTGGGGCGTGGTCTTCTCGGATCCGCACTCCCTAGCTCCCCTGGGCGTGCCGATCCACCCCACGCAGATCTATGAGTCGGCCGGGGAGCTGCTGATCTTTGCCGGGCTGTTATTCTATCGGAACAAGAAGACCGCGCACGGGCAGGTTTTTGCAGCCTATCTGCTGGCCTACGGGATCCTGCGCTTCAGCGTGGAGTTCGTCCGGGGAGATGAAGACCGGGGGATCATAGCCGGTCTGCCGCTGACGATGTCACAGATCATCAGCCTGCTCCTCGTCGTGGGCGCAGCCGTCGCGCTCCTGCGCCTCAGAGGGAAAGAAATAGGCAGCAAGCAGTAAAGGAGTAGGCAGGAACAAGTAGCCGCAGGCTTTAGCCTGCGGGGTCAAGAGTCTCCTGATCATTCCTGGTGCGATGGCCGTTGTCCGTCAGTATGTCGTCCACCGTGGGACACCTCCCCGCCGGCTCGACCTGACGCTGGTGGAGCGCGGTCACGGCCTCTCCCGCGCGCAGATCCAGCGCCTCATCCACGAGGGGCGGGTCACGGTCGATGGACGGGCCGTGAAAGCAGGCTATCTCCTCCGTGCCGGCGAAATCGTCGTCGTGGAGATCCCCGAGCCACAACCTCTCAAGCTGGAGCCCGAGGCGATTCCCCTCTCCATCCTTTACGAAGACGATCATCTCATCGTCGTGGACAAGCCGGCCGGCATGGTCGTCCACCCCGCGGCGGGCAACTGGAAAGGGACGCTCGTTCATGCCCTGCTGCATCACTGCCCCGTCTTCAGCGAGATGGGGGGGGAGCGGCCGGGGATCGTCCACCGCCTGGACAAGGGGACTTCGGGTGTCCTTGTCGTCGCAAAGACTCCGCAGGCGCATGAGGCGCTGGCCCGGCAGTTCAAGGCCCATACCGTGACCCGAAAGTATCTTGCGCTGGCCCTGGGCGACGCCCGCGACGCGGCGGGGACGATCCGGACCCCCATCGGCCGCCATGTGACGGATCGTAAGAAAATGGGCGTGCGGACGCGCAAGGGGCGCGAGGCCGTGACCCACTACCGGGTCCTGGATCGGTTCGGCGACGCCATGCTCTTGGAGGTCCGGCTGGAGACCGGACGGACGCACCAGGTCAGGGTGCATCTCGCTCACATCGGGCATCCTGTGCTGGGTGATCGCGTTTACGGGGGGACGCGGGCGATGCAGCTCCGGGGGGAGCGGATCGAACGGGTCATGCTCCACGCCGCCGTCTTGGGCTTCACGCATCCCGCCACGGTGGAGTACCTGGAATTCACCTCCCCCCCGCCGGAAGTGTTCCAGGACATGCTGGAGGAGCTTCGAAATTTTACGCCGGTGGAATGGAGAAAAAGGGAAAGGGGATCATGATAGAGGCAGGCATGAACCCATCGGCTTCTGACTGCTTGATCTTGCCCTATGACTTGATATTTGGGATAATGAGAGCAAGCTATTGGGAGGGCTATGATGCGACGTGATGATGTGCTGGAACTGATCAAAGCGCATTATTCCGAACTGCAAGAGCGTTTTGGGG
>JACRHK010000270.1 GCA_016217625.1 Nitrospirota bacterium | reverse complement strand
CTATGGCGCTGGTTGCGTCGTCTACTCCACGATCCCGCTTGATTATTATCTTGCCGGAGCTGGCCCCAATCCCCCTCGGGACAATTTCAACAATATTTACGCGCCTAATGTCGTAGCGTATGCCGCGTCCTCGCAGTGTGCGGCTGCTGCTGGGCCTCCCCCCTGCGCCCTCACTGCCCCCGTCCCCACGGCGCCGACGAACGTGGGCACCTTCCCGCCCGACGGCCTGCTCCACTACGACCCCCTGCTCATGCGCCCCTTTGACCTGGACGACGCCGGGGCGAACTACATCGGCACCCTGATGCTCCCCTGCTGGAAGAACGGCCACGTGGCCATCTATCTCGTCGTGAGCCAGTCCCCCTACGGGCAGTTGGTGATGAACGAGTTCCACCGGTGGCTCCCGTATCCGGCCAACGTCGTCCCCTGGAAGGCCTACACGGCGGATGCCGTCTACGCCCAGCTCTTCTCCTATCTCAAGAGCACGGTAGCGGCGGGGGCCTACCAGTTGGACGTGATTGTCGTGCCCTCGGGGACGCCGACCTCGGCCATCCCGGGCATCGTCACCGGCACGGCCACGACGCCCTATTACAAGTGGCGCTTCACGAAGACGCTGTAAAAAGCCGTCAGCGATCAGCGGTCAGCAATCAGATGGAAAGGGGGCGGCCCCATATGGAGCCGCCCTTTTTTTCACAACAGCGTAAGACCTTCCTTCCTGGCCGCCTGGTTCAGTTTGAGATCATTGCTGGAAAAACCGACCGCTGATCTCACCTTGATCTGAAGATTGATGGCTGAGGCGAGATGAATGGCATCAAACCCCCTGAGGAGGTATTTTTCCGCCAGATCGCCGGCTGACCTGATCAGGCCGTCCGTCACCTCAATCACAAAATAGCTCTCCCACTCTCTGTTGAGATTCTCCGTGATTTTCCGGAGAGTGGCGGGGGAGAAACCGTCTTCTTTCTGTTTTCTGGCCAACGCCGCTCTCGTTTCTGCGTAAGCGATTTTAGAGGTTGAAATCACCATAGCCGCACGCGCGATCTCTTCAATGTGTCGTGATCCGACCTCTTCCACGTATAGTTTTACGAGGGAACTGGTATCGAGGTAGACGATCATCTCCGATCTTCAAGGACCATCTCTGAAACCGTTTTTCCCTTGATTTTCACCGGAGTCCTGCTTCCTGCCGGTTTGCCGCCTCTCCAGACGGCGAACCCTTCTTTCACGAGGGAAAGCAGGCGGGTATCCTCGGTTGCCCTCTCCACGGGCGTAATGGTCGCAATGACCTGTTCCCTTTCGGTGATCAAGATTTTTTCGCCTCTCTTGACCTCCCGAAGGTAATAGCTCAAGCGGTTTTTTAACTCTTTGATGCCTGCGGTTTTCATAGCTACATTTTAATTGATGGTAGCTACCTTTGTCAAGGCGGGGATTTTTCTCGGATTCCTCGATGGATGCTCTTTATTGCCCGGGGCAGGCGCGGTGGCCTGCCCTACGGAAACCGTTGGGCGACTCCGGAAGTAATCCCCCCTTGCCCCCCTTCCTGCCTGCGGCAGGCAGGTACGAAAGGGGGGGTGGGGGGATTGAGGCGTGAAGCGTAAGTTCTCCGTAGGGCGGGGTGCCGTCCCCGCCTTTGGGCAGGCGCGGTGGCCTGCCCTACGGAAACCGTTGGGCGACTCCGGAATTGCCCCCCTCCCTCAACTCCTCCCCCCTCAGGTGGGGGAGGAACGAGGTGGGGGGGGATTATTATAGGGGCCGCCTTTCTGTTTGCTGAGATGCACGATCGAAAGCGCCTGGTCTCCCCTGCTCCGATCGGCGATCTCCCTTGACGGGCGGGGGTGATTGATGTAGAATATTTGATCATCAGATAATCTGATATTCATTCCAAGGGGGCGTCTATGGCTGCGGAAGTGACCAAGGTGGGCAAGCGAGGCACGGTGGTGATTCCCGCCGCGCTCCGTCGCCGCTTGGGGATCGAGGAAGGCGCCCCGGTCCTCATCGAGGAGCGGGAGGAAGGGGTGTTGATCCGGCCGGCCGCCGTCCTGCCGGTCGAGGTCTATACCCCGGAGCGTCGGGCGGAATTCCTGCTCTCGACGGCGGTCGATGCGGCGGATTACGCCCGCGCCGTGGAGGAGGTCCGCAAGATGGGCCTGGCCCCCTCCGCCGTTCCTCACCGGAAGCCCCCCAAGGGCTGATGCGTGGACCGGGTCTTCCTGGACGCCAACATCCTGTTTTCCGCCGCCTATCTCCCGGATGCGGGCCTCCGTCGGCTCTGGGAACTCCCAGGGGTCGAGCTCGTCACGTCGGCGTACGCGGTGGAGGAGGCGCGGAGGAACCTGGATCATCCGAAGCAGCTTGCGGATTTGGAGCGGCTCCTGCGCGTCGCGCGGGTGATGGACACCGCGCCGCGTGATCGCCCGCTCCACCCCGCGGCGCAGTTGCCCGATGCGGACCGCCCGATCCTCCTGGCGGCCATTGACGCGCAGGCCACCCATCTTCTCACGGGCGACGTCCGTCACTTCGGTCGCTACTACGGCCGGGTGGTGGAAGGGGTTCGCATCCTTCCGCCCGGGGTGTATCTCCGAACCAGGCGGAAGAGAGGCCGCGCGCGGTAGGCGGCCCTCCGTCTTAGGCGGGGGGTGTCCCGATTTCCTCAATCCTGCTAAGGAAATTCCTAAAAAAAATGCTTGACTTCGCCGGCCGGATCGGGTACAAGTCTGCGTTAGTGGTTGCAGTCTGCGGAACAGGCGGCAGGATACGAGTCCATGTCCTCCGATGCAGGCGGAGCGGGGGGTCGCACACAGGAGGGGGGAGCATGAAACGATCGATCGTTGTGGTGCTGTTAAGTGTTGTAGGGTATGCGCTCTTTTTGGGAATAGTCGTAGTCGTAAGTCTTCTATTATTCAGTGGCTTTGCTAACGCTGCTACTGTAAGTTTCGCAGGTCATTTAATGGAGGCCAATGGAACAGCTAATGTGGTAGGCGGTGTCCTGCGTCTTACAACAGATGGTGGAGGTCAGACAGGCAGCGCGTTTATTAACACCCCTTTTGCGTTTAATGGTAATTCGTCTTTTTCTACATTTTTTCAATTCCGGATATACGGCGCACAGGGGTCAGGCGGGGCTGACGGTCTCGCGTTTGTAATACAAAATGACCCGGCAGGCATGGATGCGCTTGGGGGTGGAGGAGGAGGGCTTGGATACGGGGGGATAACAAAGAGTCTTGCTGTAGAATTTGATACATGGCAAAATGGAGGTGACCCGAACAACAACCACATTGGCGTAGATACAAACGGCAATCTGTTGTCGCTTGCAACATACAGCACCCCTCCTGACCTTAACTCCGGCAGTTCATTGTACGCATGGGTAGACTATAATGGGGCAACCAATATGCTCGATGTCTATATTAATACCACCTCTACAAAGCCTGGCACCCCTGTGATTTCTCAGGTTGTAGATATCTCTCCATTGGTAGGCGGTCAAGTCTATGTGGGGTTCACTGCCGCAACAGGTGCCGCATGGAATATACATGATATAGAGGCATGGCAGTTTGCCATAGCTACTCCCGCTCCCACTTGCACACACACCATGAACCTGCCCACATCACCGGCAAACATCGGCACATTCACCCCCGGTATTTACATGAGCTATGACCCGATGGTAGCGCGTCCATTCGGACTTGAGGAGGCAGGAGGTATATTAAGCGGTCGTTTGTGGCTTCCCTGCTGGCGGAACGGCCACGTGGACATCTATCTCGTCGTGAGCCAGTCCCCCTACGGGCAGTTGGTGATGAACGAGTTCCACCAGTGGCTCCCGTATCCGGCCAACGTCGTCCCCTGGAAGGCCTACACGGCGGATGCCGTCTATGCCCAGCTCTTCTCCTATCTCAAGAGCACGGTGGCGGCGGGGAGCTACCAGTTGGACGTGATTGTCGTGCCCAGCGGGACGCCGGCGGCCACGGTCCAGCAGGTCGTCGCGGGGACTTCCACGGCGCCCTACTACCGGTGGAGTTTCACGAAGACGCTGTAATAAGCAGTCAGCGATCAGCGGTCAGCAATCAGCTAGAAAAAGGGCGGTTCCCGGCGGAGCCGCCCTTTTTTTTCGCGATAGTCGAAGGTTGACGGGAGGTTGACGCCGTAGGATAATCCTTATATGGAGGTTACCCGGCGGTGGGTTCTGCGGTGTCTTGCGCTCCTGGCGACTCTCTCCTCACACCCGTGGGCGGCCTGGGGGACAACGCCCGTTCAGGCTTCTTCTCCCTTCAGGTATCTCACGCCGGCAGAAGGACAAGTCCTGGAGGCAGTGACTGCTCTGCTCATTCCCACCGATGAAGATCCCGGCGCCAAGGAGCTTCATCTTGCCGTGGGGATCGACGTCAACTTCCTGAAGTACCCGGATCGCCTGGCCCTGTACCGGGAGGGGCTGCGCTGGCTGGATGAGACTAGCCAGGAGATCTACGCCAAGGAGTTCCTCGTCCTTCCCGTGGTTCAGCAGGAAGAGATCCTCCGGATCGCGGATCGCATCACCGAACGGCCGGATCGCGGGGAGGCGTTGGATCCGACCGGCGTGGGCCGGCGGTTCTTCCAGCGGGTGCGATTAGACACCTTCGCCCTCTTTTACAACCATCCGTCGGGCTGGAAGATGGTCGGTTTCAGCGGCCCTCCCCAGCCGAGGGGTCATCTCGATTATGCCGACCCCCCGCGTTGAAGAGATCGAGAAGCGCCGCTGGGATGTCTGCGTTGTCGGTTCGGGGGCCGGAGGCGGGGCGGCCGCTTATCGCCTGGGGACGCTGGGGGTGAACACCCTCGTCCTGGAGGCGGGGCCCCGTTTCTCCCCATCGGAGTATCGCCTGGACCGGCCCGGTTGGGACCTTGTCTCGTTCCCTCTGCCTGCCGATCCGCGCTGGAAGGAAAAAGACCGTTACACCTCGGGCACGGGTCAACCGCTCCCCGCCCAGTACTCCCACTTACAGAGCACCCTCCAGGGCCTCCGGCGGTACCAGCACCCTCCCGACCGGAGAGCGCCATTTGTCTATGAACATGCGCGGGGGGTGGGAGGGTCGACGCTCCATTTCCAGGGGGAAGCCCACCGGTTCCACCCGTCGGCTTTCCGTATGCGGACGCTGCACGGCGTCGGCGAGGACTGGCCGTTGACCTATGACGACCTGGCTCCGTTCTACGATGGGGCGGAGCGCGTGCTCGGCGTCGCAGGCTCGGCGGAGAACCCCTTCAAGCCGCCCCGCGGCCCTTATCCGCTGCCTCCCCACCGCCTGAGCTGGGCGAGCCGGCGGATCGCCCGGGCGGCCGGGAAACTGGGGTTGCAACTCCTGCCCAATTCGCTCGCGATTCTGTCTCAACCCTATGACGGCCGCCCTCCCTGCAACTATTGCGCGGGGTGCACGTGGGGCTGCCCCCTCCGCGACAAGGGGAGCTGGGACCAAACTTTCCTGGCCAAGGCGGAAGCCACGGGGAGGGTCTGGATTCTCCCGGAAGCCCTTGTCCACCGGGTGGAGACGGACAAGCAGGGACGGGTCTCCGGAGTGTTGTTTTCCGACAAAGAGGGGCGGGAGCGACGGGTCAAGGCGCGTGTCGTCCTCCTGGCTTGCGGGGCGATTGAGACGCCGCGCCTGTTGCTGAACTCGGCGGGCAATCAGTTTCCCCACGGCCTGGCGAACGGGAGCGGCCAGGTCGGGAAGCACTTCCTCGAAACCGTCCATGCCGGCGTGACAGGGCGCTTTGCAGACCGTCTGGATGCCCACCGGGGGCTCCCCATCGATAGCCGGATCTGGGACTTTGTCGCGCCCGATCCCCGGCGCGGTTTCACGGCGGGGTGCGTCCTGGGCGTCTCCCAGATCGCGGGGGACCTCCTGAGCCCGTTTCGCCATGCCGTGTCGCTCTCGGCAGCCTGGGGGACGGCGCACAAGGCCTTCATGCGGAAGAGCTTTGGCCGCGTGGTCCATCTCTTCGGCATCACGGACCAGCTTCCCAATCCGGGGAGCCGTGTTGTCTTGGACCCCACGGTGAAAGATGCCTTCGGCCTGCCCGTCGCTCGGATTGAGGCGGCTCTGGGGGAAAACGAATGGCGGGCGATGGCCTTCATCCTGAACACCAGCCGAGATCTCCTGGCGGCGGCCGGAGCGGAGGAAATCCTCGGCCAGACCACGGCATTTGACCTTCCCCATGCGTCGCATGTCTTCGGGACCTGCCGGATGGGAACAGACCCCTCAAAATCCATCGTAAATGCCGAGGGCCGGGCGCACGAGGCGCCTAACCTCTACATCCTGGACGCGAGCCTTTTCCCGACAGCCGGCGGGGGAGATTCCCCCTCCCTCACCATTGCGGCCGTTGCTCTCCGGGCCGCCGGTCTGCTGGCGGAGCGTCTGAAGGAATTCCCTTGATCAATTGCGATCTTTATGCTATGATTTCTTTCAGGTTTCTATCTGGCTGTTTCCGTGCAGGTGGGGGGTTGGTAGGTTTTGTAGGGCGGGGCACCCCTGACGGGATCGGGGCAGGCATCGCCGCCTAAAGTGTTCTGCGGCTCTATACCAAAGGGGGAGGCCATGAGTGGGAACAAGCGATGGGTGGTCCTGGGTTTGATCCTGGTTTTAGGGGTTGCCCCGTTCGGAAGCGCCTGGGCAGGGGTAGGGCCTTTCGGGAACGGTAATTTCGAGACCGGGAATCTGAGCAATTGGTTGGGGGCGGGTGACGTCGGCGTGGCCGATTTCAATGTCATCAGCGGCAGCTATTCGGCCTACCTCACGACAGCCGGTGTTGGAGAAGGTCCTTTGTCGGGCAATCCGGCCGTGGGCAACAT
>JACRHK010000269.1 GCA_016217625.1 Nitrospirota bacterium | reverse complement strand
TCCCCCCCGTACCGGAAGGGGATATCGAGCATCCGGGCCTCCCGGCGCAGTAGATGTCCGAGGTGGTTCAGGACCGCGTCGCCCGCGGGGTGCCCCCGGGTGTCGTTGAGCTGCTTGAAATGGTCGAGATCGAGCAGCAGGAGGGAAAAGTCCCGTCCGTACCGCTCCGAACGCCTCACTTCTTCGCTCAGACGGCGCTCCAGCTCCCGGCGATTAAACAGGCCGGTGAGGGGGTCCGTGATCGCGAGCTGTTCCTTTTCCTGGTACAGGAGCACCTTCTCGATGCCGAGCAGCGCCTGGACCGCGAGCATCTGCATGAGATCCTCGTCCTCCTTCGTAAACGGCTGCTCCCCCTGTTTGTTGGCGACAGCCAGCCATCCTTGCAGGCGCATGGGGCTTCGGAGGGGGAGGGCAAGGAGGTTCTTCGTTCCCGGAGGCAAGGGGAACGAAGCGGAGTCCGCCGCGGCGGACGGCGGTTGGTAGAGGTGTTTCTGGTGGGGGAGCGCCCAGAGGCAAGCCTTCCAGGCCGAGGCGTGCGACAGGGGTTGTTCCTGGGAAGACGAGATCCGGATGCGGTCCTCTTTGAGAGGGGATTCGGTCAGGAACACGATCCCGACTTCCGCCTTGACCAATACGCGGGCGGCGTGGGAGACCATCTGGAGCAGCGCGTCGATCTCCAGGGTCTCCAGGATGTTCGAGGAGGTTTCGTTCAGGATGGCCAAGGCCCGGAGTTGCTGTTCCTCGCTCCGCAGCCGGAGGAGGCGCTCATGGATCGCCTCGAGTGCCTCCCGCAGCTCGGACCATTCAGACGGGAGGGAGGGGGTGGCGGAGGGCAGGGCCCCTTCCGCCGTCCGGCGGAGGTATACGCCTGCCTGATGCTGGGCGCGGCGGAAACGGCGACGAGTGAGCGCGAAAAGCAGCCCCAGGGTTACGGTGCTTCCGGCGAGGAGGATGAGCGGCAGGGCGTCATCCATGGTTCCAATGGGCGCTAACCCTTCGGACGCGCATGTCCTTCGCGTTCTTCCCTCAGGCCGAGTGTCGCGTCGGCCCGCGCGATCAGGTCCTCTGCCTCAGCGGCCTCGGCGGGGTAGGTGGCGCTCCCCACGGAGGTTGGCAGATGGTGGCGGTTGAAAGCTTGGGATAACCGACGCGCGATGGAGAGCGCTCCCGGGCGGTCCGTCTGGGCGAGGATGCCGATCCGACCGCGCGTGGGCGGCAGAACGAGATCCTGGGGCCCCCGGACGACCGTGTGACAGACAGAGGCGGCGCGCTTCGTCCACGCGCGGGCTTTCTCCGGGGAGGGGCTCTGCGCCGGATGTCGCTCTTTGACCAGGATGAGGGAAAGCGGGCGCTGCCGATCTTGCGCGCGGCGGAGCGCCAGGTCGATCTGATGGACCAGGAGATCCTTCTCCCGAAGGAGCGGCAACAGGAGGGTGTACGCGACTCCCGGGTGGGGCAAAGGCTCGATCCGGATTTCCCCGCCGTGAAGCCATGCCAGCCTTCTCGTCAGGAAGAGATCCAGGCTCTCTTGCCCGCCACGGCGGGCTGCGGCAATTTTCTCTTCGGATCCGTGGATCCCCGGACCTCCGGAGGGGACGGTCCGTTCATCCCGGGAGTGTCCAGATCGCCGGCTCCGTTCTTTCCGGCCGGAGGGGGAGGCGGAGGGGGAGGGATTGAGGGACACCGAGACGCGAAGGCGCGGGGGCGAAGGCGTGACCCCGGCCTGCAGCAGGACCAGATCCCCTTCTCCCGCCAGGCGCAGCGCCTCGCTCACCAGCTTGGCGACCATCAGTTGCAGGTGAGCCCGGTCGGAGTACAGCGCGGGGGGGAGCCCTTCGGTCCGGCACTGGAGGGTGACGGTCCGGGAAGAAACCATGGCGGTGAACTCCTGCGCGATCCCCTGAAGGAGCGGGGCCGGCGAGACCGGCTCGTAGCGGGGTTCCATCCGGCCGCTGGCCAGGCGGGAGACCAGGAGCGCCCGTTCCAGCAGGTCGTGGAGTCGCGTGATCTCGCAGCTGATCTGGCTGAGGGAGCCCGCTTGCGTGGGAGTCAAGGGGCCCGCTGTGGGACTCTGGAGGGTTTCCGCGACGGACAGCGTCTGTTCCAGCGGGTCCAACAGGTCTTCCGTCACGCGGTCGAGGAACTCCCCCTTCGCGCGGTTGGCTTCAAGGAGCTGATGGAGCATCGTTTCCCGCTGGTGATGGAGATCCGCCGTCTCCAGGGCGATAGCGGCGGCGTCGGCCAGGATCCGGAGCATCTCGATCTCTGCCGGGGTGAAGTCGTGCGGAAGCGGCTTGTAGAGAATGAACACGCCGGTGAGCCGGTGATGGACGCTGAGGGGAACGAAGGCCACTGCCCGAAACCCTTCTTTGGCGGCGATGGAGGTTAAGGCTCCGCCTGAGGCGGATCGGGACGCGGGATCGGTCCGGATGTCCCGAATGAGGATCGGCTCGCCCCGCAGCAGCGTTGGACGGGTTGGGGGCGTGTGGGCGAGTTGGTGGAAGTAGGCGGCCTCCCCCTCCCCGTTACGCAGCGTTTGGCGATGCGCTTCGGTGAGGCCGTGGGAGGCTACGAGGGTGGGGCACCCTTCGGCTACCTCGTGGTGCAGGAGCGCGAGCCGCTGGGCGCCCAGCGTGATGACGCCGATCTCGATGATCCGGTCGAGGATTTCAGGCAGCGTCCTCGTGGAGGTCAGGGTTTGGGTCGCGCGCAGGAGAGCCTTCGTCTGGATGATCTGGCGCTCGCGCTCGGTCCGGAGACGGACGGTTTCGACGGCGAGGGCGGCCTGCTCGGCCAATTGATCCAACAACCGGAGGTCTTCTGAGCCGAACGTCGTGCGCTGATCGGTCGGGTTGATGGCCGCGATGATGCCGGCGACTTCATGCCGGATCTGCAGCGGCGCGATGGCGGCGGCCCGAATCTTGAGGATCTGCATGATCTCCTCGCTGGAGGCGGTCGTTTGTCTCGTGGAAGGGGTGAAGTGGACGGTGCCGCCCGTTCTGAACGCCCGGCTGAAGGGGGAGGTGTCGAGGGGGAGGACGAGGTCCTGCCACTGCTCCTTCCGGCGGCCCGCGGCCGCGGGGATGTGCAGGGCCTCCCGTTTGCGATCCAACAGCGCCACGGCCGCCGTCTCGACCCGCAGACACCGCGTGGTTTCCCTGGCGACCAGTTGAAGGAGCGCCTCCAGCGGCTGCTCTTGGAGCAAAGCCTTCCCGAATGTGGAACTCCACACGAGGTTGGAGGGGGGGTCGTTGTCGATCTTGAGTTTTCCCGTTTCCATGCTGCTCGCCCCGATGTTCATCCGGGCCCTCAGCGCCATTTTTGCTTTATTATACCATAGGATTTCGGGACGTGCGGCCTGAAATCTCCCCTTGATTTTTTCCGATGCCCTGCTATACTATCCCAAATTTTAGGCCCAAATTTTCAGGCGATAGATGCGGGGTTTTGCCTGTCCGATGTCCCACGTCCGAGGTTGCTTCCAGCATAGGACCTTGCCTGCCTGCCGGACAGGCAGGGACTTTGGACCATGGACTTCTTAGGACGGCGCTATGTACGAGGACTACTTCAACCTTCGTGAATCTCCGTTCAATCAGACCCCGGACCCCCGATTTTTCTTTCTCAGCCCGCAGCACGAGGAAGCGCTTTCCTACCTGCTCTACGGAATCCGCGAGAAAAAAGGGTTTGTCGCCATTACGGGCGAGATCGGCACGGGCAAGACAACCCTCTGCCGTCTGCTGTTGGAACGACTCGACGCCAAGGTTCGCTCGGCGATCCTCTTTAACCCCTGCCTGTCGACTGTCGAGTTGCTCCAGGCGGTCAACCTCGACTTCGGCCTTCCCGGTCGGAGCGCTTCCCGTCTGGAGCTGGTCGATGAGCTGAACCGTTTCCTCTTGAAAGTTTCTGCCGAGGGGGGCAACGCGGTCCTTGTCCTCGATGAGGCGCAGAGTCTTTCCACCCAAGCCCTTGAGCAGGTCCGGCTCCTGTCGAACCTCGAGACGGACCGGGAGAAGCTTCTCCAAATCGTGTTGGTGGGTCAGCTCGAGCTCCGCCAGAAGCTGGACCTTCCGGAACTGCGCCAGTTGAACCAACGGATCGCCCTCCGATATGCCCTGACCCCTCTCGATGAAGCGGGGACTGCCGCGTACATCGCGCATCGGATCCGCGTGGCAGGGGGCGGCGATCAGGTGTTCTTTACCTCGCAAGCGACTGGAGAGGTCCACCGGTACAGCAGCGGCGTCCCGCGCCTGATTAATCTCGTCTGCGATAAGGCCCTCCTGGGCGCGTTTGCCAGGAGCCACCCCGCGGTCAGCCAGGAGATCGTGCAACAAGCCATCGCGGAGCTGCAATGGCACGCCCTCGCCCCCCTGGGTGGGGAGTCCGAAGTCCGAGGTCCGAGGTCCGAGGTCCGAGGTCCGAAGTCCGAGGTCCGAGGTCCGAAGTCCGAGGTCCGAACAATGGGGTGGGCAGTCGCAGGTTTTGGGCTCCTGGCGCTGGGTGTGCTCGCGGGCAGCTATCTGTCCTCCAGCCCTCCAGCCCTCCAGCCATCGAGTCATCAATCCTTGGCCCAGCCGCAGGGGTTGCGGGTTGAGGGGGAGGCGTTCCGCACGGATCGTCCGGTAGAGGGGCCTGTGGCGGCGGCCTTGAGCCTTCTGCGCCTATGGCAGGTCGACACCCGCCGGTTGGAGAAGATGACCGCTTTCATTGCGACACGCGCTCCGTCGTCTGAGGAGGCGTGGTGGTGGGGCCGGGAGTTCGGGTTGCAGGTCTTGGAGATCCCTTTGCGTCTCCCGCTCCTCCGCGCGATGGACTATCCCTGCCTGATCACCGGCTTTGCGGAGGAAGGGGAGCCACCCCGCCCGGTCGTGCTTGTGGCCTTAGACGAACAGGAAGCGGAGATTTTCGATCCGCTGAGGGGTCGGCTGGTCTATCCGCTGGAGAGGGTCTTGGCCTCCTGGGGGGAGCGGGGGATCGTTTGGTGGCGGGGACTTGAGGGGCTGCGCCTGCCGCTGGACCTTACCCGGCCGAACGCGGATGTCATGCGACTTCAAACCGTGTTGGCCCGGCAGGGGCTTTACCAGGGCAAGCTCGATGGGCGGTTCGGACCCCAAACCGAAGCGGCGCTTGCCGCCTTCCAGCGCCGGTCCGGCCTGGAAGGAACAGGCCGCTTGGATGAGGTCACGTTGGCGGTGCTCTCCCGTTTAGAAGACGGCGGGGACAATCTCCCCCGGTTGAGCAGGGCAGGC
The DNA here is from genome assembly GCA_016217625.1 of Nitrospirota bacterium. GTDB lineage: Bacteria > Nitrospirota > RBG-16-64-22 > JACRHK01 > JACRHK01 > JACRHK01. The sequence goes on along the minus strand of JACRHK010000269.1, from coordinate 3,137 downwards.
CTGCCCCCCGATGTTCATCGGGGCGGGGGCGAGGCAGGGAAGGGATGAGCATTGTCAGGGATGCCCTCAAGCGCGTGGAGGAACGGAGGCGTCTCACCGTTGACCCGCATCAGGAAAAGGCCCTGCTGGTCTCGCAACGATCCCGCCGGACTCAGACCATCGCCTTCTGGGTCGTGCTGGGCGGGATGCTTCTGGGCGCGGGGGGCCTTGCGATCTGGGTGTTGCCGGGGCCTTGGGAGCGCGCTCCGTTGCTGCCTGCGCTGAGCGACCGGTTTGTCGCCGCTCCGGACACGGAGAAGCGTGAGGAGGCTCCGGCGCTGCCGTCCACGGAGCAGAGATCGAGAGATCAAGAGATCAGAGATCAAGAGGGTGCGCAGGGCGAGGCGGGACGCCTGCTGCTTGAAGGCATCCGCTTCTATCGCGGGGGTGATCTCCGGCAGGCGGAGGAGGCGTTCCGAGCCGCTCTGGCGCGCGATTCCGCTTCTGCGGAGGCGCAGAACAACCTCGGGTTGGCGCTTCGCGCGCAGGGGCGCCTGCCGGAGGCCATCGCGGCCTACCAGGCGGCCATCCGGTTGCGGCCGGACTACCCGGAGGCCCATCATAACTTGGGCGTTGCCTCTTTTTCGTTGGGGCGGCTGGAGGAGGCCATCCAGAGCTTCCGCGAGGCGATCCGCATTCGGGAAGGGTTCGCCCCCGCGCATCTTCAACTGGCTTTGGCGCTGGAGCAGCGTGGGGATGGGGATGCGGCGGCATGGCATTTTCGGCGTTACCTTTCCATGGCTCCATCCGACGAGCGTGAGGTTGCCGAAAAGGTCCGCATGAGGCTCAAAGTAAGTCAATAAGTCATTAAGAAAATAAGTCAATAAGTCAATAAGCAAATAAGTCAATATTGACGCATTGACCCATTGACCTATTGACCCATTGACTTATTGACCCATTGACTTATTGACCCATTGACTCACTGATCCTATGAACCACATCGTGACAGGAGGACTGGAGAACCTCGCGGGGTTCGGGGGGACCAAGCCGCCGGAGAGCTGGTCCCGGATCCAGGATAGCCTCGCCCTCATGACCGGGCTGTCGCTCCGGTTGTTGTCGGCGAGCCGGCCGGGGGGCCTGGTCTGGACGGACCCGGTTGTGTTGCCCAGTCGGGAGAGCCCGATCTGTCGCCTGCTGACTCCCCGTTCGCCGGAGCGGGGAGGTTGTCGTCAATATTGCGGTAAAGCTCCCCACCAGGCGCTCCGGCAGAAGGCGGCCTTGCATTACAAGTGTCACGCCCATCTCCTGTCGTTCGCCGTGCCGGTGAGCCAGGTTCCGGGAGAGGAAGCCGTCATCCTCGGGGGGCACGCCTTTACCTCGCCATCCGACTACAGCCGGTTCCTCGATGAGGCGCCACAATGGGGTCTCACCCGCGAAGAGATCCTTGAGGTCTCGCAGCAGGTCGGCATCGTGGACAGCAAGGCCCTCCGTTCGACCGCCCAGTTTCTCGATCAGGCGGTAGGGGAGATTCTCCGGTGCGCAACCCTCCATCAGCGCACCAAGACCCGGTTGAGCCAGGTGAACACCCTCTACGAGATCAGCGGGGAGCTGAGCTTCCACCAGGAGCCCTATGAGTGTTACGCGCTCGTTCTGAACGCCCTCGGGGTGATCTTCGACGTCAATACGGCTTCTGTCATGTTGCTGGACCGACGCGACGGGCGCTATCGGACGCAGATGACGTTCGGGGAGCGCGAGCGGGAGGTGGCCGGCTTTACCAGTCTTCCCCGCGAAGGGTTGGCGGCCCGAGTGCTGACCGAGCGCCGGCCGGTGCAGATCCGGGAGGTCTTCGACCTCCTGCGCCTGGGACTGCCTGATCGTACGGTGACCTCGGTGTGGGCCTTCCCCCTCCTGTACGGGCAGACCCTGCTCGGCATCGTGAATGTATTCAACACGGATCTGGATCCCGAGGAGGTCCGTCTCCTCGCCGGCTTCTGCCATCAGGTGTCGCAAGCGGTGGAGAACGCGACCATCCGCCAGCAGGTCGGCCGCATGACGCGGGAGCAGACGATCCTGATGGAGATCAACCGGGTGGTGGCGGGCACGCAGGATCCGGACGAGCTGTGTCAGGTGATCCTGGAAAAATCGACGGAGCTCTTGATGGTCGAGAAGGGGTCCTTGATGCTCTATGACGAGGGTCTCGAGGGCTTGTCGGTCAAAGCCGCGAAGGGGCTGCACGAGCGGATTATCAGCCGGTTCCGGATCCGCCCCGGGGAAGGGATTGCGGGGAAAGTGTTCCGGAGCGGGGAGCCGCTGGTGGTCAAGGATATCGAGAACAACTCGCGGCTCCAGCAGAAAAACCGGCCGCGCTACCGGACCAAATCGTTCATGTGCCTTCCCTTGCGGGTCGGCGACCGGGTCATCGGCGTGCTGAACGTGTCCGACAAGATCACCGGAGAGGTGTTCTATGAGAACGACCTCCAGCTGTTGACGTCTTTCGCCCTGTACGCCACGGTCGCGCTCGAGCGCACGCGTCTGTCCGAGCGCTCCAAGGAGCTGTTGCAGATCTCGATTACCGATCCGCTGACGGAGCTGCTCAACCGCCGGTACTTCGAGGAGCGCCTGACGGAGGAGATCGACCGGTCGAGGCGGCACGGTCACGCCGTGTCTCTCTTGATGATCGATATCGATGATTTCAAGCCGTACAACGATACCCACGGGCACTTGGCGGGCGACGAGGCCCTCCACATCACGGGTGGGTGCATTCGTTCGGTGGTGCGGAACATCGATGTCGTCGCCCGCTACGGCGGGGATGAGTTCGCCGTCATCCTCCCCGCGACGCAGAAAGAGGACGCCCGGATTATCGCCGAGCGGCTCCGGCAGGAGATGGAACGGGCGTTCGTCCCGCACGAGGAGACCCAGCCCTCGGGAAGGATGACGGTGAGCGTGGGGTTGGCGTCCTTCCCGGCCGACTCCTCCTCGCTGACGGATCTGATCAGCAATGCGGATCGGTCGCTGTACGCGGCCAAGGCGGCGGGGAAGAACCGTGTGACGGTGTATAGTCAATAAGTCAATGCGTCAATGCGTCAATGCGTCAATGCGTCAATAAGTCAATGAGTCAATGCGTCAATAAGTCAATAAGCAATGAGTCGATATTTACC
>JACRHK010000027.1 GCA_016217625.1 Nitrospirota bacterium | reverse complement strand
GTCGAGGTGGTGATCTCAGCCATCGTCTCCATGAGCCTCGCCCGCTCCACGAGCGTGTACGTCGACTTGGAGGTCCCGGTCCTCAAGCCGCTAGGGCCCGCGAACCTCCGGGTGACGGACGAGCTCCTGCAGCTCCTGCCCAAGGAGTTGGCTCGCCGGCACACGATCTTTCCCAAGGAATTCGCGAACGGCGTCCTCACGCTGCTGATAGCGGATCCCACGGACCTCGCCGTCATCGATGAAGTGCGGTTTGTCACGGGTCATCGGGTCAATCCGGCGCTGGCGCTGGAGTCCGGGATCAAGAAGCTGATCCTCCGGCACTACGAGGGATATGTTTCCTCAGAGGGGATGCTGGAGGAACAGATGGACCTGTCGCAGACCGCCCCCGCCGAGCTGGGGGCCTACACCTTCCAGCCGGGCTTCGGCGTGACCGAGCAGGACTGGGCGCAGGCGGTCCTTGACCCGCCGGCAGTCTCGGCGCGCGACGCCCTCGTGGAGCTGCTCATCGACAAGGGGCTCATCACCCGGGAAGAGTGGGAGGCGAAGCGGCGCGCGATGGGGACGTGAGGGCTATAGAGAATGCAAAATGAAAACGAAAAGTCAATAAGTCAATAAGTCAATAAGCCAAGAAGTTGAATGGAAACATCTTGAAAACTCATTGACTCATTTACCTATTTACTCATTGACTCATCATGTTGAACTTTGCATTTTGCATTGTCCGAATTGGTGCCGGAGGGGGGAGTCGAACCCCCATGGGGACGAACCCCGCGGGATTTTGAGTCCCGTGCGTCTACCAGTTCCACCACTCCGGCAGCGAGCTTACCCTAGCATTGATGCCTCCGGTTTGTCAAGGGAACGGGTGGCGCTCCTGCCGGCAGCAGCGGAGGAAGGCGTGCGGGAATGGCGTGCTATAATACGTTGGCGGTCAGCCGTCAGCTATCAGCGGTCAGCGAAGAGGGAGAGAGGCGAAACACGTTCTTGCTGAAAGCTGACGGCTGAGAACTGACAGCTTCTTTGCTGAGGAGAGGGCCGGCCTTTGGGCTTGCCGACGGCTGAACCCAGGCGCATGCCCAGACGCATTCCCAGGCGCATTCTATGTTGAGCGGATTCAATACCGATTGTCTGTATGATGGGAAGCTGTACCACATCCAGACCGAGGACCACGGCGCCGCGAACCCCTCTGTCGTCACCTTGCTGTATCAGGGCGGCGCGATCATCGCCTCCAAAAAGACCTGCTACGCCGACATCCTGAAAGCCGATTGTCTCCCAGCCGTGGTTCGGGACCTCATGGACGAGCAACACAAGGCGATGCTCCGGGATCTGCGCGCGGGGAAATTCGATGCCCTCGATCCGTCCAAGCGCCACGAGATCTGGAGTCCCGACGAGGCCACAGCGAAGAGCCTGGACGAGCTGATTCTGGATTACCTCTCCCGTGAGGAGCGCGCCCCCTGAGGCCGGAACGACCAATGGACCCGCAGGCCGCGGACAGTGGGCTGGAGGGGCGCATCCCTCCGATGATTCAGCTCTTCCGCGTCACCAAGCGGTACGACGGCTCCATCGCCGCGCTCCAGGACGTCACCCTCACCGTGGACAAGGGGGAGTTCGTCTACCTGATGGGCCCCACGGGCGCCGGCAAGACCACGCTCATGAAGCTCATCTTCCTCGCCGAGCAACCCGATGAAGGATCGATCCTGGTGGCCGGACAGAACATCGCCCGCCTCCGGGCGCAGAGGGTCCCGCATCTGCGGCGCAGCATCGGGGTCGTCTTCCAGGACTACAAGTTGATCCCCACCCGCACCATCTTCGAGAACGTCGCCCTCCCCCTCCAGGTCGTGCGGACGCCCGCGCAGGAGATCCGGAAACGGACCTATCAGATGCTAAAATCCGTGGGCCTGCACCACAAGGGGGACGCCTTCCCCCCGCAGCTCTCCGGGGGAGAGCAGCAGCGGGTGGCCCTGGCCCGCGCCCTGGCGAATGAGCCGCGGATCCTGCTGGCCGATGAGCCGACGGGGAACCTGGACTTGGAGACCGCCCGTGAGATCGTCGATTTCCTGAAGGGGTGTAACGCCCGGGGGACCACAATCCTCATGGCCACCCACAACGTGGAGCTGGTCCGGGAATCTCCCCGCCGGGTGATCCGGCTGTCCAAAGGACAGGTGGTCGAGGGGTAAGATGCGGACCCTCGGGTACTTCATCGGCGAAGCCCTCCGCAGCATCCGACGGAGCCGGATGATCCACGCGGTGGCCGTCGGCACGGTCACGATCGCGTTTGTCTTGCTGGGAGCGTTTCTCTTGCTCTATGTCAACCTCCAGGGGCTGCTGCAGACCTGGAGCGAGCAGGTGCAGGTGACGCTGTATCTTGCGGAGGGCCTGAGCGCGGGGGAGCTGAAACAGATCGAGGGGAAGGTCCGGGCCCGGCAGGAGGTCGCGGCCGTGACGCACCTCTCGAAAGAGCAGGCCCTGGAGGCGTTTAAGCGGGATCTCCAGGGGCAGCGGGGGCTCCTGGAGGGGCTGGGGGGGGAGAATCCCCTACCGGCCTCCTTCGATCTCCGGTTGCATCCGGCCTATCGCTCGGTGGGCGCAGTGGAGGCGTTCGTGCGGGAGGTGAGGGGCTGGTCCGGGGTGGCGGAGGTCCAGTACGGCCAGGAGTGGATCGCCAACCTCACGGCGATCGTGACCCTGCTCCGGCTGGTCGGTCTCGCCATGGGCGGGCTCCTCGCCCTGGCCATCCTCTTCATCGTGGCCAATACGATCAAGCTGATGGTGTACGCCCGCCGGGACGAGATCGAGGTCCTCAGCCTCATCGGCGCGACCGCGGGGTTCATCAGGGCCCCGTTCCTCATCGAGGGGGCCTTTCAAGGCATGGCGGGCGCGCTCTTGGCGCTCCTGATCCTGTCCGGCGGCTATCAACTGCTGAGCGTGGAGCTGGCGGCCAGTCCTCTCTGGCAGGGGATAGACTACCAGTTCCTGCCTTGGAGTTACAGGGCCGGCATGCTGGCCGGGGGGATCGCCATGGGGGTCGTGGGGAGTCTGTTTTCCCTGGGGAGGTTCTTGAAGGTCTGAGGGATGACCAAGGCCGCAAGGTTTCTCGCAATCGGGCTGTTGGGGGTCGCGCTGCTGGCGTGGATCCCCCTTGCGCTGGGGGAGTCCAAGAAGAAACCCCCGCAACATCGGGAAGAAGACCTCCGGCAAATCCAGCGGGAGCTCAAAGAAAAGAAAGAGCGGCTGCAGCGTACCAAGGCCCAGGAGCGGTCGGTCCTGGCGGAGATCGAGGCGGCGGATCAGCTCCTGGCGGCCAAAGAGGATGAACTCCGGCAGACGCAGCGGCGGGTGCGGGAGCTGGAGCAGCAGCTCGCGCGGGCCCGGCAGGAGGTCCAGCAGACCGAGCAGCAGGTCGATCGCCAGAAGCGCTGGCTGCGGGAGCGGCTGCGTGCCCTCTACAAGCAGGGGCGCGAGGGGACGGCCCGGGTGTTGTTGGCGGCTCCCGACCTGCACGCGCTCCTGAAGCGGTATCACTACCTCCAGATGATCGCGGAGCAGGACCAGCGGCTCATTGCCAGACATCAGCAGACGCTTGCCCTCCTGGAGGAGCGGAGCGCCCGGCTGGAGACCCAGCGGCAAGATGTGCTCCGGGAGCGGGAGCGGCTCGATGCGCAGCGGGAAGGGTTTGCGGAGCAACGAAGGAAGAAGTCCGCCCTGCTGGCGCATCTCCGGAAGGAGAAGACCGGCTACGAGCGGCTGGTCAAAGAGTTGGAGGAGGCCGCCGCCCGGCTCTCCGCGCTGCTCCGCTCCCTGCCCGAGCGGAAGGAGGCCCTCCCATACCGGCCCGACCGGAGCTTCGCCGCCTTCAAGGGGCGGCTTGAATGGCCCACGGTGGGAAAGGTCCTCTCCTTTTTCGGGAAGCAGAAGGATCTGGAGTTTCAGACCGCCGTCTTCAAGAAAGGGATCGAGATTCAGTCCCGGTTCGGGGAAGAGTTCCGGGCCGTCTTCGACGGCGCGGTGGTCTTTGCCGACTGGTTCAAGGGGTACGGGTTGATGGTCATCCTCTACCACGGGGAGCAGCACTACTCCCTCTATGCCCATGCCGCGGAGCTCTTCACCAAGGTGGGCGACCGCGTGGGGCAGAACCAGGCGCTCGGGCGGGTGGGCGGCAGCGGGGTGCGCGCCGAGCCGAGCCTCTACTTCGAGATTCGGCGCCGGAGCGATCCGGAAGACCCCCTCCTTTGGCTGAAAAAAAGGCGTTGATCGCGCTCGGTTGTAACAGTATAATAAATATATTGTACTTCAACCCCTTGAGGTGTTACGCATGATGCCCCGATATTCACGCAAGACCGCGTTCCTCTTTGCCCTGACGCTGGCCATCGCCCTAGCGGCGGGGTTTGTGGCCCAGGGCACGATCGACAAGGTGCTGGCCGTCGCCGAGGAGCCGTACCAGCACCTCCGGATCTTCACGGAGGTCCTCTCCCTTGTCCAGAAGAATTACGTGGAGGAGGTCAAGAGCAAGGACCTCGTCTACGGCGCCATCCGGGGGATGGTGGGGAACCTCGATCCCCATTCCGCCTTCATGTCTCCCGAGATGTACCGGGAGATGCAGGTCGACACGCGGGGGGAATTCGGCGGGATCGGGATCCAGATCGGGATCAAGGACAACCTATTAACCGTCATCGCTCCCATCGAGGGGACGCCCGCGGATCGGGCCGGGATCAAGGCGGGGGACAAGATCTTCAAGGTCAACGGCGTCTCGACCAAGGATCTGACGCTCACCGAGGCGGTGGAGAAGATGCGGGGCCCCAAGGGGACGCAGGTGACGATCACCCTCTTCCGCGAGGGGTGGAGCGAACCCAAGGACGTGACCATCACCCGCGAGATCATCAAGATCCAGAGCGTGAAGTCGAAGATGCTGGAGGAGGGGATCGGCTACCTCCGGATCACCCAGTTCCAGGAGCAGACGGGCGAGGATGTGCACAAGGCCCTCAAGACCCTGGAGGGGCAGAAGATACACTCCCTCATCATCGACCTGCGGAACAACCCCGGCGGGTTGCTGAACGCCGCGGTCGAGGTCTCGGACAAGTTCCTTCCCCCGAACAAGCTCGTCGTCTACATCAAGGGGCGCAACGGCGTCAAGGACGAGTTCTTTACCCGGGCGGGGGAGCAGAGCCAGGAATATCCCCTGGTCGTGCTGATCAATGAGGGGAGCGCCAGCGCCTCGGAGATCGTGGCCGGCGCGTTGCAGGACTGGGGCCGGGCTGTCCTGGTGGGGGCGCAGACGTTCGGCAAGGGGTCGGTCCAGACCGTCCTGCCGCTCAGCGACGGCTCCGCCCTCCGCCTGACGACCGCCCGCTACTATACCCCCAAGGGGCGCGCCATTCAGGAAACCGGAATCGCGCCGGACATCGCCGTGAAGCCGCCCGCCGTGGCGGCCAAGAAGGGGGAGCCGCGCCCCCGCGTGATCCTGCGGGAGAAGGACTTGGAGCGGCACCTCCAGAATGACCAGAAGAAAGACCCGGAGCAAGAGAAGTCCGCACCTCCATCCGACACTTCCCTCCTCGATCCGGAGGAGAAGGGGGATAAAGAGGATCCGCAGCTCCAGCGCGCCATCGATCTGCTCAAGACCTGGAAGGTCTTCAAGGCGCTCCCTGCCGCGAAAGTCGGGTAACTTCCTTTCTTCCGACGAGGCGCGAAGTCCCATCCTCGCAGGCCTCTGCAATGCCCACGCTCTCCAAGACCCGCTTCATCGAGGGGCTGCAATGCGCCAAGCGGCTGTACCTGAGCACGTATCATCCGGAGCTCGGGGAATACACCGAAGCGGCGCTCTCCGCCTTTGATGAGGGGAAGGAGGTCGGCCTCCTGGCCACGCGCCTGTTCACCGGAGGGGTGCGGGTCGAAGCGGAGGAACGGGATCTGGGGCCGGCCTTAGAGCAGACGGCGGCATTCCTTGCCGACGCGGCAACCCCCGCCATCTTTGAAGCGACCCTGTCCCACGCACAGGTGCTCGTGCGGGTGGACATCCTGGAGCGGATTTCCCCGGAGGCGTGGCGGATCGTGGAGGTGAAAGCCTCCACGGCCGTCAAGGACCCCCATCTCCCCGATACGGCGATCCAATATTACGTGGCCCGAGGCGCGGGGCTCGCTGTTGAGTCGGTGCAGCTCATGCACCTCAACAGCCGATATGTCTACGATGGCTGCCGGCTCGATCTGTCGCAGTTGTTTACGCGGGAAGACGTCACGATCCCGGTGCGGGAGCGGCAAGACCTCCTCCCGCGTCTCCTGATCGAACAGCTCACCCTCCTTGAGGGCGGCACGCCGGAGGTGGAGCCGGGGCCCCACTGCGCGACCCCCTATCCCTGCCCCTTCTGGAGCCACTGCACGGCGGCGAAACCGAAGGACTGGATCTACTACTTGCCCCGGCGGAACGAGGTCTACGGCGCCTTAAGCTCCCGAGGCGTGGAGGGCATCGGCCAGATCCCTGAAGACATCCCCCTGACCCGGATCCAGCAGCGGGCGAAGGCCTGCGTTCTCGCCGGCGACGCGTATTGCGATCTGGCGCTCCGGGGCGAGCTGCGCATCGACCGCTACCCGGTCTATTACCTGGACTTTGAAACCGTGGACCCCGCCATTCCCCGCTATGCCGGCACGCGGCCGTATCAGCCGATCCCATTTCAGTGGTCGGTCCAGATTGTGAGGGAGGCAGGAGTTGAGTCCGAGGAGCAGGCCTATCTGCATGAAGGGGCGACGGATCCCAGGAGAGCACTGGCGACCGGGTTGCTTGAGGTCCTGCGCGAACCGGGGCCCATCTACGTGTACAACAAATCATTTGAGGCCGAGGTCCTCAGGCAGTTGGCTGAATACCTTCCAGACCTTGCGCATGGTCTTCTGGCCCTGGTGGAGTGGCTCGTGGACCTCCTCCCTCCGATCCGCCGGCACTACTACCACCCGGACCAGCGGGGGTCGTTTTCCCTCAAGGCCGTCGCGCCTACGCTCGCGCCCGAGCTCAGCTATGCCGATCTCGTGATCCAGGAGGGCTCCCAGGCCGGCCCGGCGTTCCAACGGATGATCGATCCGGCGTGCCCGCCAGAAGAGCGCGCGCGCCTCCGCCGGGCGCTCCTCGCCTACTGCCGCCTGGACACCCTGGCCCTTTACAAGATCCATCAGCGGCTGCTTGTTCTCTCCGGTGGGTCGTGAAGGCAGGAGGGAGTTCCCTTAGAGTCGCTGGCAGTCTTTTCACCCTTGCTGGAGGGGAGAACGTTGCCCGCTCTTGACATAGGGCTGAGGTTGAAGTATTATCTAGACAGTCTAGCTTGATTTTACAAGGTTCGCAAACAGGAGGGTTGGCCATGAAGCGCTGGCAATTGCAAGAGGCGAAGAACCGGTTGAGCGCCCTGGTCCGCGAGGCCCAACGTGCCGGTCCCCAGGTCATCACCGTGCACGGCCGGGACGCGGCGGTCGTCGTGTCCCGGGAGGAATTTGAGCGGACCCGGCATCCCAAAGGGGCGCTCAAGGAATTCTTTCGCCGGTCCCCTCTCCGGGGCGTGCGCCTGGATCTTGAGCGGAGCCGTGAAACCGGGCGGAAAGTAGATCTGTGATCGTTCTGCTGGATACGTGCGTGCTCTCAGAAATGGTCAAGCCGTCTCCCAGCCGGGCGGTGCTGGGATGGCTTGAAAGGCAGCGGGAAGAGCATCTGTACCTCTCCGCGCTGACGTTTGGAGAGATCCAGAAAGGGATCGCGAAGCTCTCTGACGGCCGGAGGCGGAGAATGTTGCAGGCATGGGTGGACGGGGACCTGCGCGACCGGTTCTTTGGCCGAATCCTGGCGATCGACCATGCGGTGGCAAGCCGGTGGGGACTCCTTTTGGGAGCCGCTGAGCGGAGAGGCGTAAGGTTGCCGGTCATCGACAGCTTGATCGCCGCGACGGCGATCACCCACGGCCTTGCGGTGGCCACGAGGAACACCGTAGACATGGTCCGGTGCGGCGCTGAGGCGGTGAACCCCTGGGAAGGCTAGCGGCGCGTGCGGTGACTGCTGGGGGATTGTACAGGAAAAAGGGGCTCGACCTGCTGTTTCAAGCCCTGATCCCGGCCCTAAACTCAATTACAGATATGGGCAATAAGGGTAAAATCTAACCGTACACTCGTTTTTGTCTTCGGCGAGCCCGCCTGGCCGCAGGCAGCCAGCACGGAAAAAGCGTTACTTCTATTCTTCACGCTGTCCCTGCACCCGATCACGGATTTGTTTTTCTAGAGTGAAATCGGAGGAAGCATCCTCCTTTGAGATCCGAGATCAGCCTGTTCACGGATCGGGGCGTAAAAACGATCTTAAATTCGGCACCCGCTAACAGGACCGCTTATCCTGCTTCTTAGGCAAAAAAGAATCGACGGGAGGATTCTTTATGTTCTCCTCAAGCCGTTCTATTGATAGAGGGGGGAGTGATTCTGGCTTGCTGACTGTATAGACTCCCCGCAAGTTCCTATCTTCCCGGAGAGCCTTGTTCTGAATGGGTTTTTTCTTTTCCATCGTCGGACCCTCCTATAGAAAGGGAATTTGATTTTATATTATAGAAACGATTTGAACAAAAGTCAACAACAGAAAATAAAAACATCATTTTAACAACAGC
>JACRHK010000271.1 GCA_016217625.1 Nitrospirota bacterium | reverse complement strand
CAGCTTCATCATCGTCTGCTCGGCCATCGCGCTCCTGCTGGCCGGCCGTCCCCCGACGCTGGCCGACCACTAGGGGGCCGCCGGATGCGCATGGCGAGGAAGGCGCCGGTGGGGAACTGGAAACGGCGGCCCGCGGCTTCAAGCGCCTTGTAAAATGGAAGCAGGGGACCCGGCTCCCACGGCGGGACAAAGACGGCGCGGCGATGAGATTCCATCCGGGCGGGGAGGGAGCGAAGGAGCCGCCGAAGGTCGCTGTGATTCAGAAACGTCGCCCCCCGCCAGATTGATCCCGAATCGAACCAACCCTTGACCCGGCGCTTCCACGCCCAAGGTGACCAGGGGGTCAGGACGCCGAGGAGGAGCGTCCCCTCCGGCTCCAGCACCCGGAGCATCTCGCGCAACCCTCTCTGCTTATCGGGAAGAAACTCCAGGGTCAAGAGGCACAACACGGCATCGAAGGTCCCTGTCCGAAAGGGAAGGGCCGCGAGATCACTCTGCAGGAGGGGGAGCCTGATCCCTTCCCCAGCGGCTTTTCCCGCGGCGACCGACAGCATCGTTCGGGCAAAGTCGGCCGCGATGACCTTCGCTCCCTGCCTTGCCAGATCCAGCGCCCAGCGCCCCGTCCCGCAGCTCACGTCCAGGACTCGCTCGCCGGGACGGGGGCGCCACAGGGCGGCGACCGCCTCCCGTTCCGTCTCTTCCACTAGCCGGCCTAATGGCGTCTCATGCCAGGCGTCGTATTGTGCAGCCAGTTGGTCAAAAAGTTTTGTGGGCATATTACGAGCACATTATCCTAGAGAGTTGCCGGATTGTCAAAGATGGACGCTGATGATAGCATGAAAAGTATGCGTCTCATCCTGGCATCCGATTCCCCAAGGCGGAAGGCGATCCTGGAGCAGGCGGGATATTCCTTCGAGGTGCGGCCTGCCCGGATCGTCGAGAGGCGTCTGCCCCGGGAGACCGGGGAAGCATTTGCCCGGCGCGTGGCTCTCGAGAAGGCGCGGGCTGTGGCGGCCGAACTGGAAGAAGGAGTGGTTATTGGGGCGGATACGGTGGTTGTCGTCGGCGAGGAGATCCTGGGCAAGCCGGAGTCTTCGGAAGATGCAGTAGCGATGCTCCGGAAACTGGGCGGTCGAGAGCACCGGGTGCTGACGGCCGTGGCGGTGGTCGATGCGGCTACCGGCTGGAGTGAAACAGCCATTGAAGAAACGCGCGTCTGGTTCCGACCCCTCGCGGAGGAGGAGATCGCGGCCTATATCGCCACGGGGGAGCCGCTGGACAAGGCGGGAGCGTATGGGATCCAGGAGCGGGGGGGATTGCTGGTGGATCGCATTGAGGGCGACTATCTCAATGTCGTGGGCCTGCCGCTTGGAAGGGTGATGGAGCTGATCAGACGTTTTAGCGTTGGAGGTTGGAGGCAGGAGGTTGGAGGCTAAGGCTTTTGCCTTCAGCCTCTAGCCTCTAGCCTTTAGCCTTTAGCCATCTACCTGTTGCCTTCCATTGACCTTTGACTATTGGCCGACGCGCGCGGCAGGGAACAGACGTCCATAGCTGGCCCGCGCGAGGCCGTAGTCCAGGAGGTCCATGGCGGCCCACCACCGTTCGCGCGCCCCAAGCATCACCAGGAGGACGCGCTTCCCCTCCCGTTCGGCCGTGGCGATGAGGCAGCGCCCCGCCCGCCGCGTATAGCCGGTCTTGACGCCGTTCAGGCCGGGATAATGTCCCAGCAGGATGTTCGTCGTCTCCAGGGGAATCTTGCGCGAGTCGTTCAGCGGGGCTATTTCCGCCGCATGGAGCGAGGCCAGCTCGGCCAGGCGGTGATGGCTCAGGGCAATGAGGGTCAGGCGCGCAAGATCGCGCGCCGTGGAGAAGTGTGCCTTCGCGTCGAGGCCGTGGGGGTTGGCGATCCGCGTCTGCTTGAGCCCCAACTCTTTGGCCCGGGCGTTCATCTTCTTGACGAACGCCTTTTCGCTTCCCGCCACGTGCTCCGCGGCGGCCAGGGCGGCATCGTTCGAAGAGGCCACCATGAGGGCCGTCAGGAGATCCCCCAGACGGTAGGTCTCTCCGGCCTGAAGGATCTTCTTCCCCTGGATGGAGACGGCGTGGCGGCTGACCGTGACCGTGTCGTTGAGGTTCCCCTCCTCCACGACGACGAGAGCAGTCAGGAGCTTGGTCAGGCTGGCGGGGGGAAACCGCTTGTCCGCGGCGCGCTCGAAGAGACTTTCGCCGGTCTGCTGATCGAGCAAGAGGAACGCCTTCCCCTCCACGGCGGGGAGTCCCTGAGCCGGAACGGTCGTCGCCGCGCCAAGGAGGATGAGCGACGCAGTCAATAGGGAAATTATCGCCTCACGCCTCACTCCTCATCTATGTGCCTTCAGCGCGGCCATGACCTTCTCTACGGCAACTTCGCAGGGAAGCTTGAGCGCCGTCGTCATCGCATATTTCACTTTCCGCTCCGTGACCTGCTCCCTTCCTTTCAACCATTCGCATTTCCTAATGTACCGATTCCCTCCATCAATGTCAATCTGTGCTCGATTAGCTTAAAGAGCTAAGAACTCTTCTACCGTCAATCCGGCTTGGTGAACGACAATCTTGTGAAGAAGTGTAGGCGGGATATCTTGGTTGCCGTGTAAATGTACAGAGGTAAACCGACCGGTTGTCGGGTAACGCAGGTAATGTGCGCTCCCCTTGATGCGAATGACTTCAAACCCCGCCCGTTTAAGTTTTCGGAGGACTTCCCTGCCTTTCATCGGCCGGAGGGCAACCATTGTCAGGCCGGGGCAGGGGTCGTCTTCAATTCCAGGGAAAGATAGAGTCCTTCGTGCGATAGGGGATCGGGAGGCGGAATCGATACCCCGGTTTCCATGAGTGTCTCCAGAAACCCTGTTGCTAACTGTTGAAGGCGGGCAAGCGCTTCTTCGACCGTTTCCCCAAAATCGGCCGTATAGTTGAGGGTCGGTAGAGATGCTACGATTTGGCCGGTCTCTTTGTCTGTCTCGAGAATGACACGGTAAGTAAAAATCATCGCCAGGCTCCTTCTAGGTGAACCCCGTTACTCCCCGCCATGAATGACGGGGCTTCTTCCAAGGAAGCGCTTTTAAAGCCTCCCTTCCTCCCCGGCCTGCCCCGTGGGAAGCTGCGCTTCTATCGGGGCCTGAAGGCGGGGGCT
>JACRHK010000265.1 GCA_016217625.1 Nitrospirota bacterium | reverse complement strand
CTGATTACAAATCAGCCGCTCTACCGACTGAGCTACGGTGGCAGCCCCTCGGCCTGACGCCCCAAAGCAAAGGCCGAACAGATCTCCCCCTGATTCTATTGCTCTCGGTGATTGGGAAAAGACAAAACATTAGTATAGAAAGGAAAGAGTTAGAAGTCAACTACTTTTTTCGATCGTCGCCCTTTGACGGAGGGTCTCGTAGAGCAAGATGCCGGCCGCCACCGAGACGTTCAGGGAGTGGACCCGGCCGCGAAGCGGAATCGCCACGAGCAAGTCGCAGGAACGGGCAACGAGCGGTCTGAGCCCCCGCCCCTCCCCGCCAAGCACGAAGGCCAGGGGGCCGGTCAAATCGGTGTCGAAACAGCTCTGAGGGGCCCGGCTGTCGGCCCCCACCACCCGGATCTGCTCGGCCTGGAGACGCCGAATAAGCGGTACCAGGTTGGGCACCCGGGCCACAGGAAGATGCTCCAGGGCCCCAGCCGAGGTTTTCGCCACCGTGGGGGTCAGCCCGACAGCCCGGCGACCGGGCAGGATGACCCCATGGACCCCGGCCCCTTCCGCGGTGCGGAGGATCGCGCCAAGATTCCTGGGGTCCTCGACCCCATCGAGCAGCAGAAACCAGGGGACCTCACCCTGTTCAGCCGGCGCCGCGAGCAGCGCCTCCAGGGGGGTGTATTCCCGGACAGCAAGCACCCCCACGATTCCCTGATGCGCGGCTCCCCCCGACAGCCGATCCAGGGCAGCCCGATCCCGCTCGTCTATCCTGACCCCTTGCTGCCGGGCGAGCCGCACGATCTCGGCGAGCGCCGCGCCGTGCCGGCCGGGCGCCAGGTAGAGGCGCTCCAGCGGACGACGCCCGGCCCTGAGGGCCTCCAGGACCGGGTGGACCCCGTACAGCAGGGTCGAAGGGGTCCGCTCGGTCATGCCCGCCGCGGTGGGTCGCCCGTGAGGGGAGTGACCCGTTTCCACTCCGTCGCCCCTCCCGCCTTGTCCTCCAACACGACCCCTTGGGCCTCCAACGCGCGACGGATCGCGTCCGCGGTCGCCCAGTCCTTCCGTCCCCTGGCCTCAGCCCGATCCCGGATGCGGGTTTCAATCTCTTCGGGAGAGAGCAGGGCGGTCGTCGCTTCGGTGCGCGAAGCGACCGCCTCCTTCTTGAACCAGGCTTCCGGGTCCTGCTGGAAGAGGCCCAGGAGGCGGCCTGCTTCCTGGAAGACAGCCTGCGCCCGAGCGATGGCCCTATCTGGAAGCCGTTGGTCGGCCGCCCGGCAGGCGGCGATCTCCCGGTTCAGGTGGCGGACGAGATCGAAGCACTGACCGAGGGCGGCAGCCGTGTTGAAGTCGTCGTCCAGCGCCTCCCGGAAGTCCATCTGAAACTGCCGGAGGGCTTCGTCGACAGCGGCTTCGCGCTCCCCGATGGCCATCGGGGCCGCTCCCTCGTCCCGGCCCCGCATCCCCTTGAACTCCCTGAGCAGAGTGTAGACGCGGTCCAACCCGGCCCGCGCCTCCTCGAAGTTCCGATCGGAGTAGTCCACCGGGCTCCGGTAATGGGTCGACAGGAGGAACAGCCGTACCGCCTCGGGGTCGTACCGCTCCAGCACCTCGGCAACCGTGAAGAAGTTACCCAACGATTTCGACATCTTCTCCCGATCGATGTTCACAAAGCCGTTGTGCATCCAGCACCGGACGAAGGGCCGCCCCGTCAAGGCTTCGCTCTGCGCGATCTCATTCTCGTGGTGGGGGAAGATCAGGTCCATCCCCCCGCCGTGGATGTCGAACGTCTCCCCGAGGTGCTTCATCGCCATGGCCGAGCACTCGATGTGCCACCCCGGCCTTCCCGGCCCCCAGGGGGAGTCCCAGGCCGGCTCCCCGGGCTTGGAGGTCTTCCAGAGGACGAAGTCCATGGGGTCCTCTTTGTGGGGGCTGACCTCCACGCGCGCCCCGGCCGACAGATCCTCCGCGCTCCGCTTCGAGAGGCTCCCGTAGGTGGAGAACTTCTTGACCCGGAACAGCACGTCACCTCCCGCCGCATAGGCGTAGCCGCGCGCGAGGAGGCCCGAAATGATCGTCTGCATCTCGGCTAGGTGTTCCGTGGCCCGGGGCTCCACGTCCGCCCGCTGTACCCCCAGACGATCCATGTCCCGGTAGTAGGCCGCGATATACCGCTCGGCGATCGCCTCGGCCGGCACCCCCTCGGCTTGAGCCCGGCGGATGATCTTGTCGTCGATGTCCGTGAAGTTGCGGACATACGTCACCCGGTACCCCCGGGCCGTCAGGTAGCGGCGGAAGACATCGAAGACGACGGCGCTGCGGGCATGCCCGATGTGGCAGTCGTCATAGACTGTCACCCCGCAGACGTACATCCGGACTTCGCCCGGCCGGAGCGGGACAAACGGCTCTTTGTTGCCCGTGAAGGTGTTGTAGAGTTTCATGGAAGGGAAGCCTTCAGCTCTCAGCAATCAGCGTTCAGCGGTTCGATGAGGGCTGACTGCTGAATGCGGACTGCTAAGAGCTGTCTTCTTCAGGCAGCAGCACGCACACGGCCTGCGCGGCCATCCCCTCCGCGCGGCCGAGCCATCCCACCCCTTCCGGGCTGGTGGCTTTGAGGTTCACCCGGGACTCGGCGATCCCCAGCGCGCCGGCGATGGCCCGCGCCATGGCGGGAAAATGGGGGGCCAGACGGGGGGCCTGGGCGAGCACCACCGCATCCAGATGGCCCACGCGGAACCCCTCCTGCCTCATCCGTTGCCCGACCGCCTCCAGAAACACAACGCTCCGGGCTCCCCGCCAGCGGGGATCGGTGTCGGGGAACAAGCGCCCGAGATCCCCCGCTCCCAGGGCGCCGAGCAACGCATCGCAGACGGCATGGATCAGGACATCCCCGTCCGAGTGACCCGCCAACCCGTGATCGTGGGGAATCTCCACCCCGCCGACCCAGAGCGCCCTCCCCTCGGCCAACGGGTGGATGTCGCAGCCGATCCCCACTCGCACGGCATCGGAAGTCATGAACCCGTTCGCCCCGACGTCCGTCGGGGCTGCCCGGCCCGAGCCGTCTCACTTGAAGGGCGATCCCTCTCGGCGGGTTGGCGCCCCGATGCCTTTTGATACGGGGCGGTCCGAAAAACATCGGACCGCTGAATCAGAATCTCCGCAAGGCGGAGATCCTCAGGGGTAGTGATCTTCACGTTGCCCGGGTCTCCCGGCACCACCTTCACCTTGCCCCCGATCCATTCGATCAGGGCGGCATCGTCCGTCCCGTAGCGGCCCGCCGCTCCGGCAGACAGATGCGCCTTCCGCAAGACATCCGGCCGAAAGACCTGGGGGGTCTGGACCAGCCAGAGATTCTGGCGGTCCACCGTCCGCACGACCCACCCCTCCGGGTTTACCTCCTTCAGGGTGTCGGCCACCCGCAAGGCGGGGACCACCGCGTCGCACCCCTTCATCTCCGCGATGAGGTTCCGGACAAACGCCTCCGTCACCAGGGGACGCACCCCGTCATGGATGAGGATCAGGTCGAAGCCGTCTCCCAGGAGATCGAGGCCCTTGAAGACCGAGTCCTGCCGCTCCTTCCCCCCGGGGGCCAACCGCTTGACCTTCTTCACCCGGAAGGTTTCCACCACCTCGGCGAGGCACCGGTCCATCATCCGCTCGGGAACGACCGGGAGGATCTCCTTCACCTCCGGCATGCGCTGGAACGGGAGCATGGCGCGCGCGAGGATGGGCATGCCCCCCAAGGGAAGGAGCGGCTTCCAGACCCCCGGTCCCATCCGTCGGCCGGAACCCGCAGCGGGAATAATGACCCCGATCTTCATCGCCCTTCATCCCTGACCCGCTCCGGCCTGACTCGCTCCGGCTGGCTGGACCTCTTCCCGCTCGGGGGTCTCCTCCTTCAGCTTGGTAAAGATCATCCGGCCGGCCGTGGTCTGGAGCACGCTGGTGACGCTGACCTCGATCGTCTTGCCGATGTGCTTCCGCGCGTTCTCCACGACAATCATCGTGCCGTCGTCGAGATAGGCGACCCCCTGGCCGAACTCCTTCCCCTCCTTCAGGATGAAGACCCTCAGGGTCTCCCCGGGGAGGACCACCGGCTTCACGGCATTGGAGAGGTCGTTGATGTTCAGCACGGCGACGCCGTGCAGCGAGGCGACCTTGTTGAGGTTGAAGTCGTTGGTGATGATCTTGGCCCCTTTCTGCTTGGCCAGGGCGATCAGCTTGCTGTCGACCTCCCGGATCTTCGGGAAATCCTCCTCTACGATCCGCACCTCGACCCCCGACATCTTCTGGATCCGGTGGAGGATGTCCAGCCCGCGACGCCCCTTCGCCCGCTTGAGCGGGTCGGAAGAGTCGGCGACGTGCTGCAGCTCCTGCAAGATGAACTGCGGGACTACGAAGACCCCCTCCACAAAACCGGTCTCGCAGACGTCGGCGATCCGGCCGTCGATGATGACGCTCGTGTCGAGGATTTTGAGGTTTGCCTCCTCGGCGGGGGTCATGAAGACCCGCTTGGCCTTTCCCAGGTCGAACTCCTGCCCCTTCCGGATCCCGAGCACCACCCCCAGGTAGCCGAAGATGGCGCTCATCACGATCCGGAGGGAGAGGTTGACCAGCGGCTGATCGAACGGCATGAGGCTCATCGAGACGGTGATCAGGTGGGCGATGAGGAGCCCCATCACGAACCCCAGCAGCCCTCCGATGAAGACCTTCAGGGGGATGCGGCGGATGGCGATCTCCCCCAGGATGATCAGCAAACTCAAGAGGACGCCCGCGACCAACCCGTGGATCGCCAGGGTGCCCGTGGGGTCCAACTCCCGGGCGACATAATACCCGACCCCCGCGTTCATGGCGATAAAGAGTATGCGGACGATGGTCATGCTGAACTGGATGATCGACACGATAATCACCTCCCTGAATAAGATGAATGAAGACGCCGGTTGAGTCCACGTCCGTGCCTGCCTGTCCCCCGACGTCCGTCGGGGCAGGGGCAGACAGGGACGGCACCGCCCCCATCTTAACAAAGCGGTGGATCAAACGCAAACGAAAAGCCGGCGGATCGGGAGCCGAGGAACCCTGATTTACTTGAGCAACGAGCAACGAGTGCAAAGTAACGAGTGACGAAAAGCAAGAAGCTCAACATACAGCTTTCAGCTCTCAGCTTTCAGCTTTCAGCATGAGACTGACGGCTGAATGCTGACCGCTGATGGCTTACTGATCACACATTGCTCATTGCTCATTGCTCTTTACTTCTCGGCAAGCGTGGGATCGGACGAGACCGCCGGCGCAGGCGCCCCGCCTGAGGCGGGCGACGGGGAGATGGTCCCGAACCGCGAGCGCATCACGGCGCCGAACCCGATGACCGCAGCCAGCAGGAGCGCGATCCCACCCAGGAAGGGAAGGAGGTAGACCAGACCCAGACAGATCGCCCCCAGCGACACGGTGAGCGATGGACGGTGCTCCCCGCGGCGGATCAGGTCCAGGAGGCGCTGCCCCAGCAGGATCGTGACCGCCACCAGGCCCATGAGGAGGCCGAAGGAGACGAACAGGAAAAGGATCGGGACAAGCGGGATGCCGATGATCGTCAGCGCGACTAGGATGACCAGAGGGAGGAACGCCGCCAGCGCCCCCGCCCCCACGACCAACGCCATCCAGACCCCCCCGCGAAGGGTCTGGGCCACCACCGTGACCTGCCGGGGCAGGAAGATCTCCACCAGGAGCGCCAGGGCGAGGAACACCAGGAAGAGGACGAGGCTGTAGATGACCTGGAAGAGGGCGACCCACGGACGACCGGGGAGCCAGGACGGCAGGAAGGCGAAGATCTGGCGCAGGTTCACCTGCGGGAGAACCTCGACGAGCTCGCCTTCCACGACGGAGCCCTCGTCCCGGAAGATGCGGCCGCCGATGGCGACCGCCTCCCCGCTCACCAGGGCCGTGGGCCGGACGACCACGTCGCCGCCCACGGCGACCACGTTCCCCCGCACCTCGCCGGCGATGACGGCGTTGCCGCCGATCGTGATGGCGGTGTCGACGACCTCCTCCTCGCTGATGAAGAGGTCGCTGTTGATCTTGACGATGACCCGCTCTTTGTCGGAGGGCTTCTGTGCGCCCTCCCCCGTTGCGCTCCCTGCCGTCAGCAGGAGGATCGCCAGCAGCAGACTAAGGCTTGATTGGGACAAAGAACTTCCTTCCTCCCCGGTTGACGTAGAGGAGCGCCCGCTCCTCTTTCGGGATCTTGGCGGCGATGACCCGGAACTCCCTCACGGAGGCGACCGGCTGGCGGTTCACCTCCTGGATGAGGTCGCCCGGGCGGAGGCCCGCCGCCTCGGCGGCGCTGCCGGGCCGCACCCCGGTGACCACGACGCCCCGCTCCCGAGCCGGGAGGCCGAATTCACGCGCCGCCTCCCGGGTGAGGTTCTCCACCTGAATGCCTTCCAGAATGCCTTCCAGGACGTTGGCCGGGGCCTCAGAGGGCTCCTCACCCTCCTCGCGCCCCATCTTCTCTAAATCTTTAGGCAGCTCGCCGACGGTCACATCGAGGACGCGCTCCTTCTTCTCCCGGAAAACCGTCACGGCCACCCGGCTGCCGACCGATGTCTGAGCCACCATGTTCCGGAGGTGGCCCGTGTCTTCCACCCGCTTGCCGTTGTATTGGGTGATGACGTCGCCCCGCTTGATGCCGGCCTTCTCCGCCGGACTCCCTTTGGTCACCTCCCCCACCAGGGCGCCCTTGAGGTCCTTCACCCCGAACTCCTTGGCCAGTTCGGAGCTCACCTCCTGGATGGAGACGCCCAACCACCCGCGGACGACCTTTTTATGCTTGATGAGGCTCTCCATGACGGACCGGACCATGTTGGACGGCACGGCGAACCCGATCCCCATGTAGCCGCCGCTCCGGGAGAAGATGGCCGTGTTGATCCCGATGAGCTCCCCCCGGACGTTGATGAGCGGACCCCCGGAGTTGCCCGGATTGATGGCCGCGTCGGTCTGGATGAAGTCTTCATAGTCGGCAATCCCCACGTTGGCCCTCCCCACGGCGCTGATGATCCCCATCGTCACCGTCTGGGTCAGGCCGAACGGGCTCCCCACGGCCAGCGCGAACTCCCCCACCTGCAGCTTGTCCGAATCGCCCCAGGGGATCGTCGGCAAGTCTCCCGCGTCGATCTTGAGAACGGCGAGGTCCGTCTTGGAATCCGTCCCCACCACGGCGCCCCGGAACTCCCGCTTGTCGGGCAGCGTGATCTTGATCTCATCCGCCCGCTCGATGACGTGGTTGTTGGTGAGGATGTAGCCGTCGGCCGAGACAACCACCCCGGAGCCCAGGCTCCTTTCCGGCCGCTGGCGGGGCGTGCGGAACTGGCGAAAGAACTCCTCCCCGAAGAAGGGGTCACGGAGATGCGGGGACAGTTGAGGGGCTTTGACGATCTTCGTGGTCGAGATATTCACGACGGCAGGCTTGACGGCCTTCGCAATCTCGGTGAACCCCTGCCCCGTCTGGGCGAGCGGCTGGGTCACCTGGGGAGAAACCGTCTGCTGGGGAGACGAGTTTCCCAGCGTGATCCAGTCGAGGTTGGCGGCCAGAAGAAGCCCCGCCACAAGTCCCACGCTCACGAGCGCAAGGGCAATCCCCGCCTGACGCGCCCTATTCTCTCCCGACCATCGCTTCAACATCTTTTTTCCCCCTCCTGACTTCTGACTTCTGACTCCTGACTTCTGTAAAAAGCATTGTAAGGAGTCCCCCCAATCCTGTCAATACCCACGCACCCTTTCGCCTTGACAGGGCGCTCCCCCTCAGGATACGTTATCCACAGTCACGCGCCACGTGCGCTAACGATAGGTTAAGGTTAAGGCTAAGGTTAAGGTTAAGGTTAAGGTTAAGGTTAAGGTTAAGGTTGAGATAGGAGATACCTCAGCCTCAACCTTGACCTCAACCTGCCCCATGTTCCTGACCCCTGAAACGCGAGAATGGTTGAACGGAAATCCACGCAGGCCGAACTGGAGCAGGCGGCGCGGCGCCACCTCTGGCTCCCCTTCACTCAGATGCGGGAGGTGGAGGAAGATCCGCCCCTGATCATCGCCGAAGCACAGGGGTGCTACCTCCGGGATCTGCAGGGACGCGAGTACCTGGACGGCGTTTCCTCCCTCTGGGTGACGATCCACGGCCACCGGAAGCAAGCCATTGACCTGGCCGTCCTCGACCAGATCCAGAAGGCGGCCCACACGACGCTCCTGGGGCTCGCGCACCCCCCAGCCATCCTCCTGGCCGAGAAGCTCGCCGCCCTGGCCCCGCCGGGTCTCACGCGGGTCTTCTACTCCGACGACGGATCGACCGCCGTGGAGGTCGCCCTCAAGATGGCCTTCCAATACTGGCAGCAGTCCGCCTCAGGCGGAGCGACGCGAAGCAAGACCCGTTTCGTTGCGTTCCGGCACGCCTACCACGGCGATACCCTCGGGGCCGTGAGCGTCGGGGGGATTGATCTCTTTCATCGGCTGTATCGGCCGCTCACCTTCGAGGCCTTCCGGGCCGAGGCCCCCTACTGCTACCGCTGCCCCCTGGGCAAAACCTACCCCGCCTGCGGCATCGCCTGTCTGGGCTCGCTGGAAGAGATCCTCAGCCAACATCATGGAGAGATCGCCGCCGTGATCATCGAACCACTCGTGCAGGCGGCGGCCGGGATGATCACCGCTCCGCCCGGGTTCCTCAAAGGGGTGCGCGACCTCTGCAACCGACATCAAGTCCTTTTGATTGTCGATGAGGTGGCCACGGGGTTCGGCCGGACGGGGAAGCTCTTCGCCTGCGAGCACGAAGGGGTCACGCCCAATCTCATGGCCGTGGCCAAGGGGCTCACGGGGGGGTATCTGCCGCTGGCCGCCACGCTGACCACCGAGGAGATTTACCGGGCGTTTTTGGGTGAGCACCGGGAGGCCAAGACCTTCTTCCACGGCCACAGCTACACGGGGAACCCGCTGGCCTGCGCCGCCGCGCTCGCCAATCTCCGGGTCTTTGAAGAGGAACGTACGCTGGAAAGCCTCCAGGAAAAGATCGACTACCTCAGACAGATGCTGGAGGAGTTCCGGAAGCTCCGCCACGTGGGCGACATCCGGCAATGCGGTTTTATCGTGGGGATCGAACTCGTCCGCGATCGGGAGACGCGCGAGCCCTACCCCTGGGAGGAGCGGATCGGCGGGCGGGTCTGCCGAGAAGCGTTCCACCACGGCCTGTTCCTCCGGCCCCTGGGGGACGTCATCGTCCTCATGCCTCCCCTGGGGATCCGCCCCCACGAGCTCACCCGCCTCATCGACATCGCCTACCGCGCCATCCAGAAGGTCACAGAGGGGATTCCCTGCCCATCCCTGCCCGACCGGCAGGCTGGCGGCAGGCGGGGATGAAGCGCGTGGGGAGAGAGGGGAACATGCCGGCCGCAGGCAACGGCCGCGTTACTCATCCCTCAACACGACGAACGCTTGCATCCCTTCCCGGCGCAGTTGGTCCGCCGCCGCGCGGGCTTCGGCTTCCGTCGCGAAGCGCCCGATCCGGACGCGGTGGAGAAGCCCCCGGGACGTTTCCGCGCGGATGACCTCCGCCTCGCCGAACCGCGCGTTCAACTCCTCTCGAAGACG
>JACRHK010000264.1 GCA_016217625.1 Nitrospirota bacterium | reverse complement strand
CAGGTCAGCCTCATCGTGTCGAACCTCCAACACTCCGTCTCGGTGACCACCCGTCCCCCGCGGTTGGGCGAGGTGGGCGGCCGTGACTACTATTTCGTGGCCCGGGAGGCCTTTCAGACGCTGGTCGCGCAGGATGCGTTTGTGGAATGGGCGGAGGTGCACGGCCATCTCTACGGGACCAAGCGGGAGGAGATCCACTCGCGGATTGAAATGGGACAGGACGTTCTCCTCGACATCGACACGCAGGGGGCGATGCAGATCCGGAGACAGTTTCGTGACGGGGTGTTCATTTTCATCCTCCCCCCTTCGCTGGAGGATCTCCTGCGGCGTCTCCGCGGCCGGAAGTCCGATGCCGAGCAGGAGATCCAACGGCGCATGGGACGCGCCAAGGACGAGATTGCCGATTACGCGCTGTACGACTACGTGATCGTGAATGAGGGGTTTGACTCGGCTCTTCGGGAGCTCCAGGCGGTCATCCTGGCGGAGCGGCGGCGCACGGCCAGGGTGGACGCCGATTGGATCCGCGAGGTGTTCGGTCCGCCCAGGCCGGGAACGGGGTAAATAGACAAGCAATGAGCAATGAGCAATGAGCAATGAGCTGAAACTCGTTGCTCAGCACTCGTGGCTCGTTGCTAAAGAGTAGGAGGTGTTTGATGACGGATTTGATCTCGCTGCCGATTGAGTTGGACCACTCGCAGTACGACAGCCGGTACCGTCTCATCTTGATGGCGTCGCAGCGCGCCAGAAAGATCCTGGAGGGGGAGCGACCGCTGGTGCCTTCGAGATCGGTCAAGTCGACCACCCTGGCCCTGGAGGAAGTGGTGGCCGGCCGACTCCAGTGCCTCACGGGCGAGGAGGCGAAGGAGGCGCGCCGGGAGCTCACCCGTCAGAAGCGGAAGGCGATCGCCATGGCGGAGTTGCCGGCGGAGGAGACCCCCGCCCTTGAGGAGGAGCTGGCGGATGACGTCCGGATCTACCTTGAGGAGCGCCGGAGCAAGAAGCCGGGCGCGGAGGGGAGCGGGCCGGAGGAGTAACGGCATGACGGAGACAGGGATGAACCGACGGGATGCTCCTTCTGCGGGGGAGCTTCCCCTGGCGGGCAAACGCGTCGTCCTGGGGGTCACGGGGAGCATCGCGGCTTATAAGGCGGCGGACCTCGTCCGGCGGTTGCGCGAGCAGGGCGCCGAGGTTCGGATCATTTTGAGCCGGCATGCCTTGGCCTTCGTAGGCCCCCTCACGTTCCAGACCCTCTCGGGTCACGGCGTGTTCCTCGACCGGGAGGAGGAGGCGATCGGCGGTGAGGATGACGCGGCGATCCGGCATATCGCGTTGGCCCGGGAGGCCGACCTCTTGCTCATCGCGCCGGCGACGGCGAACCTCCTGGGAAAGCTGGCCCACGGGATCGCCGATGACCTCCTATCCTCCACCGCGCTGGCCGTGACCTGTCCGATCCTGGTGGCGCCGGCCATGAACACCGTGATGTGGCAGCATCCGGCGGTGCAGTCCAACCTTTCTCTGCTGCAGAGCAGGGGGGTGCTGGTAGCGGCTCCGGAGGAGGGACCGTTGGCGTGTGGAGTCGAGGGGGTCGGCCGTTTGGCCGATCTGTCGGCGATCCTCCAACGAGTGGTCGATTGCCTCGCGCGCCGGCATGATTTGGCTGGCGAGCGAGTCCTGGTGACGGCCGGCCCCACGCGAGAGTTCCTGGATCCCGTGCGCTATCTCTCCAACCGATCCTCCGGCCGGATGGGATTCGCCCTGGCCGAGGCCGCGCGCGAACGGGGAGCACAAGTCGTTCTTATCAGCGGCCCGACGACGCTCACTCCCCCCGCGGGAGTCACCTATCTCCCGGTTATCACCGCCGAGGAGATGCGGGACGCCGTCCACAGGCAGTTTCCGTCCGCGACGGTCCTCGTCATGGCGGCGGCCGTGGCGGATTATCGCCCTGCCGTCTCGTCCTCCAGTAAACTCAAAAAGACGGGACAGCCGTTCTCGCTCCCCCTGGAGCCGACACCCGATGTCCTCGAAGGGGTGGGGGCGATCAAGCGCGATGGGCAGATCGTGGTGGGGTTTACGGCCGAAACCCAGGACCTGGAAGCGCAGGCCCGGGACAAGCTGACGCGGAAACGGATGGACCTTGTGGCGGCCAATGACATCACGGAAGCGGGTGCGGGGTTTGACGGAGAGACGAATCGGGTCCTGTTCCTCACGGCGGACGGCGAGCGGGAGTGGACTCCGTGCGAGCCCAAGCGGGTCGTCGCGCACCGGCTTCTCGATTGGGTCCTTCGCATCCGCATGCGGCGGGGAAAGGGGATCCCCGCGCCGTCTGTCCCCTGATTGACCTCTTGCTGAGGGAAGAGGGCTTTTCTCCTTGACTTTTCAAGCTTTTTTGTTACAATGCTTCATCATGCCCTGTTGTTGAGGATCGCGGCGCGGATGGCCACAGAGAGGAATAGCAAATTGCGTGCGGAGCTTCAGAAGCTCTCTGAACGGGTCGCGAAAGATCCCCTCTCGACGCTTTTTGTCCCCTTTGCCGAGGAGCTCCGGAAGGAGGGACAGATCGATCGCGCCGTTCAGGTGCTGCGAGACGGGCTTCGCACCCATCCCCACTATGTCAGCGCCAGGGTGTCGCTGGGGAAGATCCTGCTCGAGAAGGGGAACCTGCAGGAAGCCAAGGAAGAGTTTGAGCGGGTCGTGGAGCTGGCTCCGGAAAACCTCCTGGCACAGAAGCGGCTTGGTGAGATCTACCGGATCCGGGGACAGATCCCGGAGGCGATTCGCGCGTACCGGGCGGTCT
Source organism: Nitrospirota bacterium (assembly GCA_016217625.1). Classification (GTDB taxonomy): domain Bacteria; phylum Nitrospirota; class RBG-16-64-22; order JACRHK01; family JACRHK01; genus JACRHK01. The sequence goes on along the minus strand of JACRHK010000264.1, from coordinate 5,850 downwards.
TGCACCTCCACTCGAGCGACGAGGAGTCCCGCCAGATCCTGGGACATCTGGAGCAGTCTTCCCGCGTCGAGACGCCCGTGGAACCTGCTCCGGCCGCCTCTGCGCTCATCCCGGAGGGACCACCCGGCCCGGTCACCGTACCTGCCAGTCCCCCGCCTGCCGGTAGGGCAGGGGTAGGCGGGGAGGGGCAACCCGAAGAGGCAGCGTTCCTCCCCGTCGATCTCGCTCCTGAAACAGGGACGCTCGTCCGCTCCCATGACCTGGCAAGCACCTACGAGATCGTTCAGGAGGAGTCTCCCGCTCAGTCCGAAGCGGCAGAGGAGGCGGTAGTGACCGAGGCGTTTCCTGCCGAGGTGGTGGAGCCCCTGGAATCGGCCGCGCCTGCCTGGTCCCTGCCTGCCGCCCGCCTGCCGGACGGGCAGGGACGGGCAGGGGTAGGCGGGGAAGCACTCCCGCTTGAGGCAGGAGAGGAAGGCCTCGAGCCGTTAGTCGCTGAAGAGGCGGCGGTTTCCTCTGAAGTCGCATTTGTTCCGGCCGGAACCGCTGCTCTTGAAGAGGCCGTTGCAACAGAGGAACCTGCGCCATCCTTCACGCCATCTGAGGCGGAGGCGTTGGTGGAGCAAGGCCTCTACGATCAGGCGCTGGCAGTCTACCTTGATCTCCTCGCGCGCGATCCCGCCAATGCCCTTTGTCGGCAACGGGTCGAGGAGCTGCTGGCCTTCTCGGACCTTCTTAAACAGGGGGTGAACCGGGCCGTTCCTGCGCGGGAACCCGCCATAACTGAGCCGGCCGGCGCGACGGATTCCCATCCGGCCGCTCTCCGAAGGGAACTCGTCATCGAGCGGCTTGAAACCTGGCTTTCCCATCTTCGGCTAAGGCGGGCAGCGCCGTGAGCTTTGCGGAAATCCTGAAAGAGATGGTCAGTCGTTCCGAAGCCTTGGGGGGGGTGATCTCCGGGATGGACGGGATCGTGGTGGAAGAGTACGCCGTCCAGCCGGAGGCGGACCTCCAGTCGCTGGGGGCTGAGGCATCCTCGATGGTGAAGGCGCTTGAGGAGATTGCGGCCTCCTTAGACTTCGGCGCTACGAAGGAGGTGACCCTTCAGACCGACCGCGCCACGATCCTCCTGCGCCGGATCAACCCGGAATATTTTCTGGCCCTGCTCCTCCGTCCCAACTGTCTTCTGGGGAAAGGGAGGTTCCTGCTGAAGCAGGCCTCCTATCAGCTGGAGCGGGAGTTCTGAGCCCGAAACCCACGAAACGGATCCTCGTCCTGCACGGACCGAACCTGAATCTGCTCGGGGTCCGCGAACGGGAAATCTACGGGGGGGACTCGTTGGAGGTCATCAATCGGAAAATCCGCGCCCTCGCTAAGGCCAAAGGAGCGGCCGTGACCATCCGGCAATCCAACCACGAGGGGGATCTGGTGGGGATGGTCCAAGGGGCGAAGGGGCGCTACGATGCCCTGGTCATCAATCCCGCCGCGTTGACTCACACCAGCGTGGCCCTCCGGGATGCGGTGGCGGCGGTCGGCATTCCGACGATTGAGGTGCATCTGAGCAACCTCTATCGGCGCGAGCCCTTCCGTCATCGCTCGTACCTTGCTCCCGTGTGCGTGGGGCAGATCTCGGGTTTCGGAACGCACAGCTATCTCCTGGGGTTGCAGGCGGCCCTGGATCTGGTAAAGAAAAGTCAGTAAGTCAATAAGTTAATAAGTCAATAAGTCAATGAGTCAATAAGTCAGCGATGGTGATTTCGACGAGCGAGTTTCGCAATGGCGCCAAGATCGAGTTGGACGGCGAGCCGTACGTAATCGTCGAGTTCCAGCACGTCAAGCCGGGCAAGGGGGGCGCTTTTGTCCGAACGCGCCTCAAGAGCCTCCGGACCGGCAGTGTGATCGATCGCACCTTCCGCTCGGGCGAGAAGCTGGAGGCGCCCGATCTGGAAGAGAAGGCCATGCAGTTTCTCTACGCGGCGGATGAAGAGTTCCATTTCATGGACGCCGAGACCTTCGACCAACTCTTTTTCCAGGCGTCATGCCTGGGAGACAGCCGGGGGTATCTCAAGGAGGGGATGGTGATCAAGGTCCTCTTCCACAAGGGGATTCCCATCTCCGTGGAGCTGCCGTTTTTCGTCGAGCTCCGGATCGCCGGGACCGATCCGGGCGTCAAGGGGGATACGGCGAGCGGGGGGACGAAACCCGCCCGGCTGGAGAGCGGGGCGGTTGTGAAGGTGCCCCTCTACCTGAGTGAAGGAGACTTGGTGAAGGTCGATACGCGGACCGGCGCGTACGTGGAACGGGTCCGCGGGTGAGCCACGGATGAATCTCAAGGAGATACGCGATCTCATCGCCCTCCTCCAGGGGACGGACATTTACGAGTTCCAACTGGAACGGGGAGGGGTGAAGGTGCGCATTCGCCGCGGCGCGCCCCTCCCGGAGGGGCGAGAGCCGGCGGCCGCTCCGCCCCGGATGGAGGAGGCGTTCCCCCAAGAACCCCGACCGGTCGGGGCGCCGATCTCTTCCACAGATCGCTTGATAACGGTCACTTCCCCCATCGTGGGGACGTTCTACCGCGCCCCCTCTCCCGAGGCCCAGTCCTTCGTGGAGATTGGGGACCGGGTGAAGAAGGGGCAGGTCCTCTGCCTCATCGAGGCCATGAAGCTGATGAATGAGATCGAATCGGAGGCCGACGGCACCGTGGTCAAGATCCTGGCGGAGAGCGCGCAGCCCGTGGAGTACGGCGAACCCCTCTTTCTCATCGAGCCCGCCTGACGCGATCGCCCGACGCGATGTTTAAAAAGATCCTGATTGCCAACCGGGGAGAGATTGCCCTCCGGGTGATCCGGGCCTGCCGTGAAATGGGGATCAAGACCGTGGCCGTCTACTCCGAGGCCGATGCGCAGTCCCTCCATGTGCGCGCCGCGGATGAAAGCGTCTGCGTGGGTCCGGCCGATGCGGCCGCCAGCTACCGCAATATCCCCAACATCCTGAGCGCGGCGGAGATCACCGATGCCGAGGCCATCCACCCCGGATACGGGTTCCTGGCGGAGGATCCGAACTTCGCCGAGGTTTGCGCTTCCGCCGGCATCAAGTTCATCGGCCCTACCCCGGAGAACATCAAGCTGATGGGGAACAAGGCCAAGGCCCGCGAGATGATGGCGAAGGCCGGGGTGCCGGTCATCCCGGGCAGCCAGGGGGTCATCAACGACGACCGGGAGGCCCAGCGCCTCGCGCGGAAGATCGGCCTGCCCATCATCATTAAATCCGCCAACGGAGGAGGGGGCAGGGGCCTGCGGCTGGTCCACACGGAGGTGAGCCTCCCCAATGCCTTCCTGACCGCCCAGACCGAGTCGCTGGCCGGCTTCGGCAGCGCCGACGTCTATATCGAAAAATACCTGGGGGAGTCCCGCCACATCGAGATCCAGATCCTCGCGGACGATCGCGGCCGCGTCGTGCACCTCGGAGAGCGGGAGTGCTCGATCCAGCGACGGCATCAGAAGCTGGTGGAGGAGTCCCCTTCGCCCGCCCTCACCGAGAAGCTCCGGCGGCGGATGGGGGACGCGGCGGTGGAGGCGGCGAAGGCCGTGCGCTACCGGAACGCGGGCACGGTGGAGTTCCTGCTCGACGGCAAGATGAACTTCTATTTCCTGGAGATGAACACCCGCATCCAGGTGGAACACCCCGTGACCGAGATGGTCACCGGCCTGGACCTGGTGAAGGAACAGATTCTCATCGCGAGCGGCCAGCCGCTCCGGTTTAAGCAGCGGGACATCTCGTACCGGGGGCATTGCATCGAGGTCCGGGTGAACGCGGAGCACCCCGAACACTTTACCCCCTCGCCCGGGGAGATCGCGGAGTTCATCCCGCCGGGAGGGCCAGGTGTCCGCGTGGACACGGCGGTCTATTCCCGCTATCGCGTCCCCCCCCATTACGACTCCCTCCTGGCAAAGGTCCTCGCATACGGCCAGACCCGGGAGGAAGCTGTCAGCCGGATTACCCGCGCCCTCGACGAGACGGTGCTGACCGGTGTCCACACCACGATCCCCCTGTTGCAGAAGATCGTTCAGGACCCCGATTTTCGCCGGGGGAAATACACCACGTCCTTTGTGGATCGGTTCGTCCCGCGCGCGTGATGTTCCCGGGCGGCCTGTTGCTGATCCTGGATCCCGACGGGTTTCCCGGGTTGGAACTCTCAAAGACGGCGGAACGGGCTCTGGCGGCGGGCGCGCGCGCCGTGCAACTCCGGTCTAAACGCTTCTCCCGGAGGGCCCTCTATGCCGAGGCGCTGGAGATCCGGAAGCTGACGCGCCTGCGCGGAGCGGTCTTCCTCGTCAACGACTACGTCGATCTGGCCCTGGCCGTCGAGGCGGACGGGGTCCACCTGGGGCAGTCAGACCTTCCTTTGTCCGTGGCCCGCCGGTTGATCGGGCCGGGCGACATCCTGGGCGCCAGCGCCCGGACGCCGGAAGAGGCTCTGGCGGCCGCGCGCGAAGGCGCGAATTATCTCGGCGTCGGCGCCATCTATCCGACGACCTCGAAGGCGGAGGCCCGCGTCGTTGGTCTGGAGGGGCTCCGCGCCGTCCGGGACGCCGTGGAACTGCCAATCATGGCGATCGGGGGGATCACGCCGGAACGGGTTCCCGACGTGATCGAGGCCGGGGCGGACGGCGTCGCCGTCCTTTCCGCCGTCCTGGGCGCTCCCCGGCTTGAGGAGGCGGTCGAGAGGTTCCTGGCTGCGATACGGATGGCGGAGCAATCGCGGTCTAAGACGAGATCGTGACCGTGGCCCGTGACCGTGACGGTTATCTGCGACAATAATCCCCCCATCCCCCCTTTAGAAAAGGGGGGCGAGAGGGGATTTACTATTCACGGTTCGGCATCCTCACGGTCATGGTTGAAAGATGCCGATCGCGCAGCAGCAAAAATCGATTGAACCTTCCCTACGACAGGAGATCCGGCGTCTGCGGGGGGAGGTCCGCCGCCTCAAGCGCCGGCTGAAGGAGACCGCGACCCCCGTGGCGCCGCTCCTGCGTCGGCGGGGGTTTGCCCTGCATCAGGGGAAGCGGCGGCTGGAAGAAGAGGCGGTCCGGCGCTTTACCGAGGCCCATGCCGACGCTCTCTATCCCCGGATGGCGCGGTACTCATTCCGCCTCATCTTCCGGGACGTCATCCGTTGCCAACGGGGGTTCGGCCTGTCGGACCTGACCCGTTTCTGCGCGCCCCGTGTCGCGGAGTCGCATCTCCGTTTCCTGATCGGACTCGGCGCGGTCGGGGAGCGCCCCGACGGCCGTCGGGGCAAGGGAGGAGGGGCGAAACGCTATCGCCTGCTGCTCCATCCGGTGAGGAGCTTTGGAGGGCTCCTGGAGTGGTTCCTGGCCGAGGCGCTCCGGCGCGAGTTCGCCGTATCCGCCTTGTGGGGGGTCAAGGTCCGCGGCCTGCCGCACGGCGGGGATCTCGACGTCGTCGCCAACCTGGAAGGGCGCCTCGTCTATCTGGAGGCGAAGTCCTCTCCCCCCAAGCAGATCGATCTCCCTCAGGTCCAGGCGTTTCTACAACGTCTCCGCGACCTCCGTCCCGATCTGGCCCTGTTCGTCATCGACACCGAGCTCCGGATGCGTGATAAGATCATCCCGTTGATGGAGGAAGGATTGCGATCCTTGGGGCAGGAGGGGACTTTGCAGCGCCTGGAAGGGGAGGTTTTTCACCGGGCCCATCGGCTCTACGTCGTGGGGAGCAAAGGGAGTCTCCTGGGAAACCTGAACCGCGTTTTCCAGGATGACCTCCAGCAGACGGGAGGGGTGCTGTGATTACGAGGGCGCTGGTCCTCCTAGGTCTCCTCCTGGCCGCCCT
>JACRHK010000272.1 GCA_016217625.1 Nitrospirota bacterium | reverse complement strand
CTTGGCGAGGCGTTCTGCCGCGCGGTGGACCTCCTGGAGGCCTGCCGCGGCCGCGTGGTGGTGACGGGAATGGGGAAATCGGGCATCATCGCCAAGAAAATCGCCGCCACGCTGGCCAGCACGGGGACGCCGGCCCTGTTCCTCCACCCGGCTGAGGGGGTCCACGGCGACTTGGGGATGGTGACCCGGGGCGACATCGTGCTCGCCATCTCCAACAGCGGCGAGACAGAAGAGATCTGCCGCATCCTTCCGTCGCTTAAGCGGCTCTCCATTCCCCTGATCGCCCTGACGGGGAACCCCGCCTCCACGCTGGCCCGCGCGAGTGACGTGATCTTAGACGTGAGCGTGAAAGAAGAGGCCTGTCCCTTGAACCTCGTGCCCACCGCGAGCACGACGGCCACGCTCGCCCTGGGGGATGCCCTGGCGGTCGCACTGCTGGGGAAGCGGGGGTTTCAGGAGGCGGACTTCGCCTCTTTCCACCCCGGGGGGACGCTGGGGCGGCGCCTCCTCATCCGCGTGGCCGATCTGCTGCATACCGGCGAGGCCCTCCCCGTCGTCCGGCTCGAGTCGCCCATGAAGGAGGTCCTCCTGGTGATCACCTCGAAGAAGCTGGGGATGACCTGCGTGGTGGACGCAGGGGGCCGGCTCCAGGGGATCATCACGGACGGGGATCTCCGCCGAAATTTAGAGATAGACGGCGGGTTCTTGACCCGCCCGGCGGCGCAAGTGATGACGCGTTATCCCAAGACCATTGCGGCGGAGGCGTTGGCGTTTGAGGCCCTGGCCGTCATGGAGCGTCACAGCATCACCGCCCTCGTCGTTCTCGATGAGGAAGGAAGACCGGCCGGTGTGATCCACATCCACGATGTCATGAGGGCGGGGGTGGTGTGATGAAGAAGTCAGGAGTCAGAAGTCAAGAGTCAGGAGGGAGGGGACTTTATGCAGAATGCAGAATGCGAAATGCAGAATACAGAATACATAGGTACATTCGGCATTCCGCATTCCCCATTCTGAATTTGTCATGAGGCGTGTGGGGAAGAAAAAGAGCCTCACTGCGAGGGCGAGAAAGATCCGGCTCCTCATTCTGGACGTGGACGGGGTGATGACGGATGGGCGGATTATCCTCGACAACCTGGGGAACGAGTGGAAAGCCTTCCACGTGCGGGACGGGCACGCCATCAAGGTGGCGCAGCAGGCAGGCCTTCAGGTCGCCATCGTGACCGGGCGCCAGTCGGAGGTGGTGAATCGCCGCGCCGCGGAACTGGGCGTCCAACGGGTGTATCAAAAAATTTGGGATAAGGCCGCCGTGCTGGAGACGATCCTCCGTGAAGAGGGCATGACGGCGGAAGAGGCGGCGTTTATCGGCGACGACATTGTGGACCTTCCGCTCCTCGGACGGGTGGGCCTGTCGATGGCGGTCGCCGACGCCGATCCGGAAGTCCGTCGCCGGGTGCATTGGGTGGCGCGCGAGCGCGGGGGACGGGGCGCCGTGCGGGAGGCCATCGCGTGGATCTTGAAGGCGCAGGGGAAATGGCCTTTGTCGGTGAGAAGTGAGAAGTCAGGGAAATAGTCAATATGTCATTAAGTCAATAGGTCATTAAGAAAATATTGACTCATTGACTTATTGACTCATTGACCCATTGACTTATTGACTCATTAACTCATTAACACATGACTATGGATAGTGGCAGACAACAGACGTTGCGGGGTGTGGAAGCGGCGGGGTTCTGGCGCGGGGCGGTGAATCTCCCGAACCTCCTGACACTGGTCCGGATCCTCCTGATCCCCATCTTCGTCATCGTGTTTACGTCCGCTCCCGAGCGGGCGTTCCTTGCGGCCGTGGTCTTCGCCCTGGCTTCGCTGACCGATTGGCTCGATGGATACCTGGCGCGGCGCAGGGGAGAGATTACCCGGCTGGGCAAGCTGCTGGATCCGTTCGCGGACAAGCTCCTCGTGGCTTCCGCCCTCATCCTGCTGGTGGACGTGGGGAGGGCCGAGGCCTGGATTGCCATTGTCATCATTGCGCGGGAGCTGGCCGTCACGGGCCTCAGGACGTTGGCCGTCAGGGAAGGCGTGATCATTCCCGCGGACGCGGGTGGAAAAGCCAAGATGATCGTCCAGACGCTGGCCATCATCCTCTTGATCGTCGATGTCCAGGTTGCCCACGCCGATCTCTATCTGGCGGGCACGGTGGCCCTCTGGATGGCGATGATCCTCTCCGTCGTCTCCGGGGTCAAGTACGGGGTCTGGTACTGGAAGGGGTGGGGGTGAGTAAGGAGTCCGTAGGGCGGCCCTCTGTGGCCGCTGATCAAGGCAGGCACGGTGGCCTGCCATACAACTTGCAGGTGACCGATGATTGACGGTTTGGCACTGGTTGTCGTTTTAGCTGCCTACCTCCTGGGCTCCATCCCCTTCGGCCTGATCTTCAGCCGATTCTTGGGCGGGGTGGATATCCGGGCGGCAGGGAGCGGCAATATCGGCTTTACCAACGTCCTGCGGATCGCGGGGACGCGCGCGGCGGCGATCACCCTGCTGGGCGATGTGGGCAAAGGGGTGGTGGCTGTATGGGCCGCCAGAATGCTCTTGTCCGACGCGGGGTGGGAGTTGATAGCGGCCATGGCGGCGGTCATCGGGCACAACTATCCCCTGTTTCTCCGCTTCCGCGGAGGCAAGGGCGTGGCGACCAGTTTCGGGGCGTTGTTCGCGTGCGATCCCCTGCTGGGTGGGCTGACCCTTGCCCTCTGGTTGATCCCCGTCTTGATCTGGCGTTACGCCTCGCTGGGGGCGGTGGTGGCTTTCAGCCTCCTTCCCGCGGAAGTCCTCGTTCTGGGTTACCCCACCGCGATGCTCCTGTTCGCGGTCTTCCTCGGCGTGATGGCGATCTATCGCCACCAGGAGAACCTCCGGCGCTTGCTTGCCGGTACCGAGAGACGCATGGGGGCGGCCGGCGAACCAGAGGTCAGGAATCATGTGTCTGTAGGGCGGCCCACTGTGGCCGCCGAAAAAGGCAGGCACGGCGGCCTGCCCTACAGGGGGTAGGAAGGTCTGATGCAGAGAAGCCTCGTCGCATCCGCCGCAATCCTGCTCATCTGGTCCTGGGCCATGCCCGTCTCGGCAGAGCCGATCCCCGATCGGACCGATCCCCGATCGGAGTCGGGGACAGGCGTCGAGGGGAGTTGGGACCTATTCCAACAGTCCATCACCCGAGGGCAGATCGCACAGGCGCGCCTGCATCTGGACGAGGTGAGGGAAGGCCTCTGGAACCGGGGAACCTTCCACCACGAGGTCTATGCATTGGGGCTCGCCGAGCAGGCGCGTCGGCTGTATGCGCGCGGGGAGTTCGATCAAGCCCTGGAGATCCTGCGGGTGGCCCGGGAGATCGCTCCCTCCTATGGACCGGTCTATTATGCGTTGGGTGAGATCCACTGGAAGAAAAGCGGTTGGTATTTCCTCAGGACTCTGGACGCCTATCTTCTTGGGCTGTCGGCCTCGCTGGACGATTTTTCGTGGTCCTTCGCGACGGCCGGCCGGCTGCTGCTCCTGATCACCCTCGCGATCGCCTTCGGGTTTTTCCTGATGTTGCTGTTCGTCGCCGTGCGGTATCTTCCCCTCCTCGTCCACGACCTGAGCGAGCGTTTGCCGGAGGGGGTCCCCGCTTCGGTCAAAGCGGGACTCTGGCCGGCCGTCGTGTTCGTCCTGGCCTTGCCCCTGCTGCTTCGCGTGGGGGTCCTCTGGCTCCTGTTAATCCTGGCGT
>JACRHK010000263.1 GCA_016217625.1 Nitrospirota bacterium | reverse complement strand
CGGGCATGACCGCGTATTCGGTCCCGCGCAGCGCCGTCACCCCCTCGATGGCGATGCGGTCGGTCCCGGCGCCCGCGATGCGGGCGCCCATCGCATTAAGAAAAGCGGCGAGGTCGGCCACCTCCGGCTCGCAGGCCGCGTTCTCCAGCACCGTCGTCCCTTCGGCCAGCGTGGCGGCCATCATGAGCTGTTCCGTCCCCGTGACCGTGGGGAGGTCGAGGTAGAGCTGCGTCCCCTGCAGCCGCGAGGCCTCGGCCTCCACATATCCGTGCGCGATCCGCACCTGCGCCCCCATTTTCTCCAGGCCCACGAGGTGGAGGTTGATGGGGCGGGCGCCGATGGCACACCCTCCCGGGAGCGAGACTTCCGCTTTGCCCAGGCGTGCCAGGAGCGGGCCCAGAACCAGGACGGAGGCGCGCATCGTCCGGACCAAGTCGTAGGGGGCCTTGATCTGTTTGACCCCCCGCGTGTCGATGGTGAGGGACTCCCCCTCCTCGCCGGTTCGGGCGCCGAGCTGTTCTAGAAGGCGGAGAATCGTGGTCATGTCCATCACCCGCGGGACGTTCCGGATCCGGAACTCCGCCGGCGCCAGCAGCGTGGCCGCCAAGATGGGAAGGACGGCGTTCTTCGCCCCGCTGACCGTGACCTCCCCTTTCAGCCGCTCCCCCCCTTCAATCAGGATCTTTTGCACGAATGCCCCTTTAGCACACTGGACCATTGCAAAATGCAAATTTCAAAATGCAAAAGTTAAATTTGCATTTTGCATTTTTCATTTTGCATTTCCCCTTCGTTTACACCCGCTCCGCCAGCACCACGCGGGGAATCCCGGCGAGGTCCGGAACACAAGTGTGCGGGCTGTAAAGGCCCGATGCCTGGATCAACGCCGTCACGGCCTCGGCCTGGCCGGCCCCCACCTCCAGGGCCAGGAGCCCGCCTCGCCTGAGATACCGGGCGGCCTCCGGGACGATGCGCCGATAGAAGTGGAGCCCGTCGGATCCGCCGTCCAGGGCCTGGATCGGTTCCCATTGCCGCACCTCCGGCTGCAACGCCGCAATGGCCCCTGAGGGGATGTAGGGCGGGTTGGCCGTCACGACGTCGAGCCGCCCCTCCAGGCCCATCGGCTGAAACGGCGCCAAGAGGTCGCCCTCCAGGAACGCGATCCGGCCACCCAGTCCGCAGGCTTTCGCGTTCGCCCTCGCGACAGCCAGGGCTTCCGGAGCCTGATCGGTCGCGTACACGCTGGCCTGCGGCCATTCGCTGGCCAAGGCCAGCGCCACGCACCCGGACCCCGTGCAGAGGTCTGCAATCCGTCCGGCCGCGAGCTTCCCGCCCCGGGCCGCGCCCCAGGTGAGGACGGCTTCCACGAGGTGTTCCGTCTCGGGCCGCGGGACAAAGACGCCGGGACCGACGCGGAGGTCGAATGTCCAAAACGCCTGCCTGCCGGTCACGTACTGAAGCGGTTCCCGCCGCTCCCGCCGCCCCAGGAGCGCCTCGAATGCCCCGGCGGTTTCGTGAGGCAGGGTGTCGCTCCACCGGGCGTAGAGCCCCGTGCGGTTGATCCCCAGGACGCGACCCAACAGCAGTTCAGTGTCCAAGCGAGCGGAACCGATCCCGGCCCGTTGCAGGCGGCCCGTCGCCTGCCCGATCACCTCTGCAATGATCGGTTGTGGGTTCCCCATTGCTTTCCCCTCACCCGCACGCCTTACCCCTCAAATGTGGAATGGGAAATGCGGAATGCGAAATGTTCCTCCGCACTCTGCATTCTGCATTCTGCATTAGGTCCCCCTCACTTCTCACTCTTCCCGGATTACGTCCCCACCTTCACGGCCTTGAGCTGCTCCTCCGTTTGAGAGACCGCCAGGGCGTCGATGATGGAATCCAGATCTCCATCCAGGATGCCTTCCAGGCGATGGAGCGTCATGCCGATCCGGTGGTCCGTGACCCGGTTCTGGGGGAAGTTGTAAGTGCGGATCCGCTCGCTCCGGTCCCCCGTGCCCACCTGCGTTCGCCGCTCCAGGCTTCGCTCGGCCTGCAGCGCGGCCTGTCGGATCTCTAGAAGGCGGGCCCGCAGGACCTTCATCGCCTTGGCCTTGTTCTTGATCTGCGACTTCTCGTCCTGGCAGGAGACCACGAGCCCGGTGGGGAGGTGGGTGACCCGGACGGCCGAGTAGGTCGTGTTGACGCTCTGGCCGCCCGGCCCGGAGGAGCAGAACGTATCGATGCGCAGCTCCTTCGGATCGATCTGGACCTCCACCTCCTCGGCCTCCGGGAGGATCGCGACGGTCACCGCCGAGGTGTGGATCCGTCCGCCTGCCTCCGTGACCGGCACCCGCTGCACCCGGTGGACCCCTTTCTCATATTTGAGCCGGCTGTAGGCCCCCCGCCCCTCGAGGAGGGCGATGACCTCCTTGAGCCCCCCGATGCCCGTGGGGTTCGAGGAGATCATCTCCACCCGCCAGCCATGGCGCTCGGCATACCGGCAGTACATCCGGAACAGCTCGGCGACAAAGAGGGCGGCTTCTTCCCCTCCGGCGCCCGCCCGGATCTCCAGCAGGGTGTTCTTCGCGTCGTGGGGATCCTTGGGGAGGAGGAGTTGCCGGAGCTCTTCTTGGAGTACCTCGCGGCGGGCTTGAAGGGCGCGAAACTCCCCCTCGGCGAGATCCCGGAGTTCCGGATCGGTCCGCGGGTCGCGGAGGATCTCTTCCGTCTCCGCGATCTGGCGCACCACCCCCAGGAAGGTCCGGTAGCGCTCCGCCGCTTCGGAGAGATCTGCCTGCTCCTTAGAGTACCGCGGGTACTCGCCTGGGGAGGCCAGGACCTTGGGGTCGCTCAGGAGCCGGCACAGCTCCTCGTAGCGCGCGAGTATGGCGTCCAGTCGTTCAAACATGACCATCTACGAAAAAACCCGCCGAAGCGGGTTTCTTCCCCGCGCCCAGCAGCGGTCGGATGGCCGCGGGGGGAACTCAAGGGTGCGCAGCGTCGTTACTTGGCGTACTTCTTCCGGAACCTCTCGACCCGCCCCTCAGGATCCACCAGCTTCTGCTTCCCCGTGAAGAAGGGATGACAGCTCGCGCAGATCTCCACCCGGAGGTCCTTCCGGGTGGAACGGGTAGGGATGACCTCTCCACAGGCGCAATGGATGGTCGTCTCTTCATACACGGGATGGATGTTCGGCTTCAACGTCTCCTCCTGTCCGCGAAGGCTCTTCGTCACGCAACAGCTTACTATACCATGTTTCTCTCGTCCTGGCAACCCGGGTGGCCGGGGCCCCTCGGGGCAGGCTTACTTGTTCATGGAGTCGAGGAAATCGCGGTTGGACTTGGTCCCCTTCATCTTCTCCAGGAGGAACTCCATCGATTCCACGGTGGAGAGGGGGCTCAGCACCTTCCGGAGGATCCACATCTTGTTGAGATCGTCCTTCTCCACGAGGAGCTCTTCCTTCCGCGTCCCGGAGGCGTTGAGTTCGATGGCGGGGAAGATGCGCTTGTCCACCAGCTTCCGGTCGAGGTGGAGCTCCATGTTGCCGGTCCCCTTGAACTCCTCGAAGATCACGTCGTCCATCCGGCTCCCCGTGTCGACGAGGGCGGTGGCCAGGATGGTGAGGCTGCCGCCGTTCTCGATGTTGCGGGCCGCCCCGAAGAACCGCTTCGGCCGCTGGAGGGCGTTGCTGTCCAACCCCCCCGAGAGGACCTTCCCGCTGGGCGGGGCGATGGTATTGTGGGCCCGCGCTAGGCGGGTGATGCTGTCCAGGAGGATCACCACGTCCCGGTTGTGCTCCACCAGCCGCTTGGCCTTCTCGATCACCATCTCCGAGACCTGCGCGTGCCGCTGGGGAGGCTCATCGAACGTCGAGCTGATGATCTCCGCCTTGACCTGCCGTTGCCAGTCGGTGACTTCCTCCGGCCGCTCGTCGATGAGCAGCACGATGAGGGTGATCTCCGGGTGGTTCTTGACGATCGCCTTGGCCACCGCCTGCAAGAGCATCGTCTTGCCCGTCCGGGGCTGGGCGACAATGAGCCCCCGCTGCCCCTTGCCGATGGGCGTGATGAGGTCGATGACCCGGGTGCTGAGTTCCGCCGGATCCCGCTCCATCTTCAGGTGGTGTTTGGGGTAGAGGGGAATGAGGTCGTCGAAGTGGGCCCGCTCCTTGGCCTGCATCGGTGGAT
>JACRHK010000268.1 GCA_016217625.1 Nitrospirota bacterium | reverse complement strand
TCCGCGGCACGCTCCACCTGCTGGAGGCCTGCCGTCAGCACGGCGTCGGGCATTTTCTCTTTGCCTCCTCTTCGTCCGTGTATGGCGAGCAACAAGAACATCCCTTCCAGGAGGACCTCGATGCCGACCACCCCGTCTCTCCTTACGGCGCCACGAAGCGGGCCGCGGAGCTCCTCGGGTACACGTACCACCGCCTGTACGGCCTTCCGTTTACCTCCCTCCGCTTCTTCACCGTGTATGGCCCGCGCCAGCGGCCCGAAATGGCGATCCATAAATTTACACGGCTCATCGACCGGGGGGAACCTGTGCCGCTGTACGGCGACGGCTCCTCGAAGCGGGACTATACGTACATCGACGACCTGCTGGACGGCATCCTGAAGGCCTCCGGGCATCCAGACGGGTATCGCATTTATAACCTGGGTGAATCCCGAATGATCGGGCTTCTGGATCTGGTCCGGTTGCTGGAGGCGGCGTTAGGGAAACGGGCCGATATCCGGTATCTGCCGGCTCAACCGGGCGACGTGCCGGTCACCTATGCGGACCTCGGAAGGGCCAAAGCCGAGTTAGGGTATGCCCCGAAGATTGCCATCGAGGAGGGGATCGCGCGGTTCGTTGCATGGTATCGAAAGAACGCTCAGGAGGTCCTTCACCCCTCTCCTCCCTCTCCCCATAGGGGAGAGGGGCTGGGGTGAGGGGGGATGCTATGCGGCGGATCGACAAACCCTGGGGCTACGAACTCATCTGGGCCAAGACGGATCGGTACGTGGGCAAGCTCCTCCACATCAACCGGGGGGAGGCGCTCTCCTTCCAGTACCACAAACGGAAGGAAGAGACGATCTATGTACAGTCCGGCCGTATGCGTCTGGTCCTCGAGGATGGCGATGGTCGGCGGGAGGTGATCTTGAACCCGGGGGAGGTCTTCCACATCCCGCCGCTCATGCGCCACCGATTTATTGCCGAAGAGACCTGCGACGTCTTCGAAGTCTCCACCCCCGAGCTGGATGACGTCGTCCGGCTGGAGGACAGGTATGGAAGAGAAGTCAAGAGTCGATAGTCAGGAGTCAGGAGTGACGGATGCTCTCGTAGACGGCGAGCGATTTACCATGCGTCATAGGCCAACCAGTCTGAGCTTTCAGTATCATAAACTACTATTGACTCTTGACTCATGACTCCTGACTCTCTATACGCCGTGATCCTTGCCGGGGGATCCGGCACCCGTTTCTGGCCTCGGAGCCGCCACGAGCAACCGAAGCAGCTTCTCGATATCGTGGGGTCAGAACCCATGATCTGCCAGACCGCGAGGAGGATCATTCCGCTGATCCCTCCGGAACGGACGTTTGTGATCACCCATGCCCTGCATACCGAGAAGGTCCGCGCATGCCTGAGAGACCTTCCCCCCGGCCACATCCTGGCCGAGCCGGCAGGGCGGAACACGGCTCCCGCGGTCGGCCTCGCCGCCCTCCATGTCCGCCGATGCGACCCGGACGGGGTGATGGTCGTCCTTCCCTCCGACCATCTGGTCCAGCGCCCCCGGGAGTTCCTGCAGACCCTGCAGCGGGCGGCTCGCGCCGCGGTACGTCATGGGAGCCTGGTGACCTTGGGCATTCACCCCCTCTCTCCCGAATCCGGCTACGGCTACATCCGCCTCGGAGAAGAGATCGGGAAGGGGCTGTTCCGCGCAGCGGCCTTTGTGGAAAAACCATCGAGGCCGAGAGCCGTTCGCTTCCTTCGGAGCGGGCGGTATGTCTGGAACAGCGGGATCTTCGTCTGGAAAGCCGACGCCATCTTGAGCGCCATCGCCCGCTATCTGCCGACCATTTCGAAAGATCTCGCGCGGATCGATCATGCGGCGGGAAGCGCTCGCGAGGCAAAAGTCCTGCATGCCGTCTACCGCCGGCTGGACTCGATCTCCATTGATCACGGCGTGCTGGAGCGCGCCGAAAACGTGCATGTCATCCCGGCCGACTTCGGTTGGAACGATGTCGGCAGTTGGGGGGCGCTCGATCAGATCTTGCGGAAGAGGAGGGACGGGAACGTCTCGCAGGGTCTTCATATCGCCATCGATACGACCGACACCCTGATCTACTCACCCCGTAAACTCATCGCGACCGTGGGAGTCTCCGGCCTTATCATCGTGGAGACCGAGGACGCGCTGCTCGTCTGCCGGAAAGACCGGGCCCAGGATGTCCGCCAGGTCGTTGAGCGGCTGAAGCAAGAGGGGCTGAAGGAGTATTTGTAATTGTGCGCTGTTGCTCAATGCAAAATGCAAATTTATCAACTGACATTTTTCATTTTGAAATTTGCAATTTGAAATTTGCAATTTCTTGCGGATCGAAGCGACATGGCCCTTCCCGTAACCGCCGTGGCCGTTATCAGAGGCGAGGATCGATTCCAGTGCCTGGACCGCGCCCTGGAGGAGACGCGCTTCTTCCCACTGATCGAGCAGGCCTGGCGGCGTTCCGGCAAGACGAAAGATGCGTTCTCCATCGTCGTGAAGCCCAACTGCATGATGACCTACCATCGGAAGGATGTCTCCACCTACACGGACCCTGCCCTGGTGGAGTACCTCATCGACCGGCTCCGGGAGGCCGGTTACCGACGGCTCGCCGTGGCCGAGGCCCAGAACACTTACGGAAACTACTTCTATCATCGCTCGGTCGTCGAGGTCGCGCAGTATGTCGGCTACCAATCCGAGGGCCGTTATCGCATCGCGGATCTGACGGAGGAACGGGTCCCTCATCGGTTTCCGGGAAGGCTGGTTGAACACTGGGTCGGCCGGAGCTGGAGGGACGCCGATTACCGAATCTCGTTCGCGAAGAACAAGACGCACTCCTTTACCTACTTCACGTTGACGATCAAGAATATCTACGGGGCGCTGCCGCTCCAGAACAAGCTGCGGGAGTATCACGCGAAGCGGGAGATCGACTGGACGACGGTGGAGTTCCTCCGGGAGTTCCCCGTCCACTTCGGCCTCATCGATGCCTGGGTGAGCGCAGACGGGCCGATGGGGGTGGTGGCGGATCTGCGCCCCAATGAGACGCGGACGATCCTCGGCGGGGAAGACTTGGTCGCCGTGGATTGGGTGGGGGCCCGCAAGATGGGGATCCGGGTCCCGGCCATCAACAAGATCCATGACCTGGCCGAACGGACGTTCGGAATGGCGGTGGACCCTGGGACATTCCAGCAGATCCCCCCTGAGGAGCAGGCGAGGGTGCGGCGCCTGATCGACTGGCGCGGGGATCGCTCGGTCTACGCGCCCTGGCAAAACGTGGATCCGGTCCTTGCCGAAGCCCTGGACGTGGGAGAAGAATCGTGGGCCTTCGGCAACTGGGTCTGCACGGTGGGGATCTTTGCCGATCCCGACGCGTTCCCGGAGCGCCCTCTTCAGAAGGGGATGCGTCTGCTCAGGGACTTGTTGGCGCCGTTTCGCGCCTGGTTTTTGCCTGAGTCGCGCCGAAGGGTCCTCGATCGCATTGCGGAGGGGCGGCATCGCGCGGAGCGCCGTGGTCCTGAGATAGCCACACCTGTGCCATTCGGAGAGGAGGTGGAGACCATGGGGAACTGGGGAAAGGGCGGTCTCGTGTCCGTGCTGGCGGTCGGGACCTTGGGGGTCAGCTACTTGGAGGGGTATCTGTCGCTGTTCACCTGGCCGTTCTGTGTCTTCATCGCGGGGCTCTTTGCCCTTGCGTTCTGGACGGCATTCAAGGTCCTCTCGTTCAAGCGTTTGGTCACACTGCTGTTGTTAGGGTTCCTCATTGGCTACGTTACCCAGTTGATCGGCACGCGGTCCGGCCTCTGGCGCTACGCCCACGAGGGGTTCGCCTCGGCCGGTCTGGGGTGGGCCTTCGCGGCCGTGGCCATGGCCGGCGTGACGGATCTGCTCGCCCGCCTGTTCCGCGACGTCCCCCGCGAGCGATGGGCCTTCCTACGACCGTTTCTTCCTGTCATGCTCTTTCTCACGATGGCGATCGCGCTCGCAGTGGACTACCGTCGGGAGCTGAGCCTGTTGCCCCCGGAGTTTTGGGTGTACTACATTCTCCTCCTGTTCGGGGGGATTGTCTTTGCCGTTCAGCTGGGGTGTTTCACCTTGTTCAGCCTCATCACGGCGGCTTGGGGCGTCGGGATGGCGGCAGAGGCCATGGGATCGTGGAGCGGCCTGTGGTCCTTCGACACGCCGTATCCCCCGCTCTTCCTGATCTTGGGATGCTGGCCGCTGGAGTTCCTGGCACAGTACGCACTCTCTGCGCTGATTGTTCGGGAACCCCTGGATCCCGAACGCGCCGGGCCTGCCGAAGCCGCGGAGCCGCCGTTGCCTCCTCTCTCCGGCAGGGAAGAGGCGTTCCGCCTGCTCATGTGCGGGTATGTCCTGCTGTTCGGCGTCGGGAGCATTGCCTTTCTCGTCTACCAGAATCTCCTCTTGGACCTGTTGAACCGTCTGGCTCAGGTTGTGGGGCTTCCGACAGTTCCCCTATCGACGGAGCAGTTCTGGCTGGCATTGACCGTTTCCCTGATGGTCACGCTCACCGTCATGGCCTACCTCGTGCAGCGCAATGTTCGTTCCAACCGGGGATACACGGTCCCGCTGATGGTCTCGAAAGCGACCTCCTCCACGACGCTGTTGGCGTTGTTCCTTGTGTGGGGACCCCTGGCCTATCTTGCAGGGGCGATCGTGGACGGGGGGTTGTTTGTCCTGACCTACGTGTTCTACAGCCGAGCGGCGTGAGGGAAGAAGATGAAGGCATTTTAGTCAATAAGTCATTGCGTCAATAGGCAAATGAGGAGAGGAAAAGAACATATTGACTCATTGACTTATTTTCATATTGACTCAACGAACCGATGAATCATCTCCTCCCCAAAACCCGCACCATCCTCGAACGAGGGCGCCTTCTCTACCAGCCTTTCGGCAAGGACCAATCGGGCAAGGTGGTTGGTTCCGTCAGCGGCCTGGCCGTCATCCCGATCCTGGAGGTGTACCGGGACGTATTCCGCCGGCGGGCACGGGAGAGCCTCCGCACAGCAGGAGAGGGTTATGAAGCGGCGGAGTGGCGCGGGGAAGAGGCGGCTCGGGAAGCATTGGAACGGTTGGCGGCCCGGCTCAACGAAGCGATTGATGATCCCCGCTACCAGATCACCGTCCCGATGCTGCTTAAGAAGTGGAACTACTACAGCGGGGAGTTCTACTTCTACCTCTGTGAGCTGGCCAAGACTCTCTCGGGGGACCCGGATCT
This sequence comes from Nitrospirota bacterium, assembly GCA_016217625.1. GTDB lineage: Bacteria > Nitrospirota > RBG-16-64-22 > JACRHK01 > JACRHK01 > JACRHK01. Next base: position 4,698 of record JACRHK010000268.1, on the reverse strand, counting down.
TATCCGCAAAGCCGGGATGGAGCGGACGATTCACCCCGCCGTCATCATGCTGGGCAAGGGGTTTTCCCTCGAGCAGGTGCATCAACTCCTCCCTTACTTTGTCAGGAAGTATGCCATGGGCACGAAGATCGAGGTGCTTCGAACCACGCCTGAGTCGGCGCTTATCCGTTACAAGGGGGATGACCAGGCTGCGCGCGAAGCGGGGGAGTATCTTTACGCCTGCTTGGAGAACAGTTGCGATCAAATCAAACATTCCATCGCGGAGATCCCCAAAACCGTTTACGGCCTCTCCCCGTCCAGTATCCGGGAGACGCTCTGCATCACCGACGGACATCCCTACTGTGAATGGGAATACGTCTGGCGCAACCGGCGCCCGCGCAGCGAGTGGATGGCCCTCCTCGGGCTGGCTGTCGGGATTGCGGCGCTGGTGATGCATGGCCCGCCTTACTGGGATGCGAAAGGATTGCTCTTGCTCCTGGCCTCCACGCTCGCCGGCTGGTTCGGATACCGGCTCCGCGAGCACTCAGCGGATCTGAGCAACGCCCGAAGCCTCTCCTTGGAACAACAACAACATGCCGAGTCGCAGTACCGGGAGCTGCAGCAGATGAACCTGGATCTCCAGCAGGCGAACCTCGACCTCCGCAGACGGGTGGGGGAGCTGACGGCCCTGCACGAGGTCAGCAAGACCCTCATCGCGCACATCGATCCGGACGCGTTACTGGAAGGCGTGCTCCGCAGCATCACGCGCGAATTGGGATTCGATCGGGGGATGATCCTCCGGCTGGATGAAGAGCGTGGCGTCTTGACCCATGGGCGAGGGATTGGAGACACGGAGGAGATGATCCGTTTTGTGGAGTCCCTGGAGTTGCCCGTCGATGCGCTGGCTGAGACCCGCCACGTCATCCGGAAAGGGGAGCCGCTGCTCGTGGAAGACATTCATCATCCGCCGATCCCCTTGACCATGGAGCTGGTCCAACAGTTCAAGACGCGCTCGTTTCTCATCGTGCCGTTGCGGGCGAAGGACCGGGTCATCGGGGCATTGGCCGTCGACAACACGCATACCCAACGCGCCGTTGGCCAGGAGGATCTTCGCCTGCTGGAAACGATTGCCAACCAGGTGGCCGTGGCATTGGTCAACGCGGAATCGTATCAGACGATCCGTCTGCTCAACAAGGATCTTGAGGAGAAGATCGCCCTCATCACGCGCCAGCAGGCCGAGATCCTGAAACGGGAGAAGCTGGCCTCTGCCGGCATCCTGGCCGCCTCCCTCACGCACGATCTCAAGACTCCCCTCGCCGTGATCAAAAGCGCCGCGCAGATGCTGCAGGAAGGAGTGGTGGATAAGGAGGTGAGCGGCCAGATGGTGGAATACATCCTCGCGGAGTCGGACCGCTTGACGGATCGGATCAATTCCTTCCTGAGCCTGTCCCGGCAGAAGCCTCCGGAGTTCATGGATGTCGGGGTAGAGGCGATTCTGGATCGACTCCTTTGGGAATGGGCTGTCCAGGGCGAGACGGCGAGCGGGATACGGGTCGTCAAGGACGTCGATTCGCACCTGCCGCAGATCCGCGTAGATCCGGAACAGGTGCGGCAAGCCTTCTGGAACCTCTTGGTCAACGCCAAAGAGGCGATGGGGAGGGAGGGAGAGATTTGTATCGCAGGGCGCCTAAGCGGCAATGGGGCCATTGAAATCCGCGTGACAGATACCGGATCGGGCTTGCCTGATGGGGCGTCAGAGCGGATCTTTGAACCCTTTTATTCGACGAAAGAGCACGGGACGGGGCTCGGCCTGACCAACGTGCGGAACCTGATCGAAGCCAACGGCGGCAAGATTGCCGCCCGGAACAGGGCGGAGGGTCGCGGGGCGGAATTCACGATCTCGCTCCCCTTCCCTTCGTCTCCCTCCCTAGGCTCCTCCCACCTTGCGGGGGAAGATCAAGGTGAGGGGTAATTTGAGGGGGAGGAGGGGTGGGTGTTGATTCCCGTAGGGCAGGCCTCCGTGCCTGCCCATGTTCGGCGGCCACGGAGGGCCGCCCTACAGCAGACCGTGATTGCGTTCATTGAGTTATAGGGTTCATGGGGTTATGGGGTTTGTCGCAATAACGCAATAACACAAGAACGCAACAACGTAATCCCTGTTAACCGTGTCCTCACCCCCACCTCACCTCCCCCCTGCCCCGCTCGGAGCGGGGTCCTTACAAAGGAGGGGGATGAAGGGGTCAGACAAGAAGGAGAGCAGCCTTAGGACAGGGTTGAGAAGTTAGGGAAACATGGTATAATCCCCTCGCGCCTGACCCCTGACGCCTGACGAGGAGGTAGAACGTGGCCAATGAGTCCGTCCTCCTGGTGGAAGACGACGACCGGATGCGGCATCTCCTGGATCTCCTTCTGACGCGGGAAGGGTACCGTGTTATCCCTTGCGCGCAGGGAAAGGAGGCCGTCCAGCGATTGCAAGAGGAGGACATCGATCTTGTGCTGTCGGACCTGCAACTGGGAGACATGAACGGGATCGATCTCCTCCAGCCGCTGCGGCGTTCTCAACCGGAGACGCCGCTCATCATCATCACGGCGCACGGCACGATCCCTTCCGCCGTGGAGGCCATGCGGCAGGGGGCCTTCGACTATCTGCAGAAGCCGCTGGATCACGACCGCCTGAAGTGGGTCATCCGCCGCGCGCTCCAGATCCGCCAGCTCGATCGGGAAAACCGCGCCCTCAAGCAACAGATCCTCTCCCAGTTCGGGTTCGACGGGATCCTGGGGGAGTGTCCCGCGATACGGCGGGTGAAGGAGCAGGCACGGGAAGTCGCCGCCGCCGACACCACGGTCCTGATCATGGGGGAGAGCGGCACGGGGAAGGAGCTGCTGGCGCGCGCGATCCACTACGAAAGCCCAAGGAGGGGAGGCCCGCTGGTCACATTGAACTGTGCGGCTATCCCGGAGCCCCTGATCGAAAGCGAGCTCTTCGGCGTCGCGCGGGGCGCCTTTACAGACGCCCGGCAGGATCGCCCCGGACGGCTCTTGCAGGCGGACGGCGGGACGCTGTTTCTCGATGAAGTGGCGGAGTTGAGCCGTTCGGCGCAGGCAAAGCTCCTCCGGGTGCTGGAGACGCGCACCGTGGAGCCCCTCGGCGGCGGGCAGGAGAAGAAGGTGGATTTCCGCATCATCGCGGCCACGAACCAGGATCTGTTGCGCGCGGTCCGGCAGGGGAAGTTCCGGGAGGACCTCTATTACCGGCTGCATGTCATGCCTTTGCATCTCCCTCCGCTCAGGGACCGCGGTGACGACCTGGATCTGCTGGTTTCCCATTTCCTCCGCCGGTTCAACGAAGAGCTGGGCCGGCAGATCCGGGGCGTGACGCCGGATGGGATGGCTGCCCTCAAGCAGAGGGCGTGGCCGGGTAACGTGCGAGAGCTGGAGAACCTGCTGGAGCGGATCACCCTGACGCACAGGGGTGAATGGATTGACGCCAAAGACCTTCCTCCGGATCATGTGGCGAATCCGCTCCAACTTGCCTTCCGGACGCTGTTGGCCCAGGGGTGGTCCTTGGATCAGCTTCAGGCGCGCATCCTGAATGAAGCGCTTCATCAAACCGGGGGGAATCTTACCCAGGCCGCCCAACTCCTCCAGATGGATCGCAGCACCTTCCGCTATCGCTTAAAAAAGATCAATCCAGGTGGTGAATATTCACCACCGGGCGGTTAATATTCACCACTCTCTGTAACCATATGTAAATCCAAAGGTTTCTGTATTGACCTCCAACCCGTTTCTGCGACCCCCCCTTCTGTCTTTCTGAGCAGAGCGAAGAATCTGTTTTCTAAAATCAAGATAATATAAAGGCTCTTCTCAACCATATTATCAACTTCATTCCCCCTTCCTATGGTGGTGAATATTCACCACCCCGACCCCTTGATTTCTTTAAGATTCATCTAAAGGCTCTGTATCTATCTCATTGTTATTTCAATAAAAAGACGATTACGTACAGATCTGGCGTGGTTTTTGGTTGGTTACATCGTGAAAACCCTTCCCCTCGCAGTTTAACGTAGGGCGGGGCTCTGTCCCCGCCGAGCATAACTTCTCCACTCGATGTGAAATGGCCAGGGCAAGAGGGATATTCTTTGAAACACACGATTTGCCTGGGAGGCCTCCCGGATGCCCTCCCGCTCCGATGCCTGGGGATACGGAGCGGTCCGAAGAACATCGGACCGCCGGGATCCTCTCAGGAACCCTCCCCAGTCCGGCCAGTCCGTGCCCGCCTCACGGGCTGGCCGGACTGAATCTATGCTCTCACAACCTTCCTCAATATCATTTCCCTCTCCCCATGCGCCTGCCTGCCGGCAGGCCGGGGAGAGGGACGGCCTGCCCTGAGCGACGTCGACGGGGTGAGGGGTGAGGGGGCGAATGTAGCCGCAGTCTTTATGCATGCGAGATGGAGAAGGGTGGGGTAGATTCGCGTCAGCTCCTCGCCCCAGCGGGGAGAGGGAGAGGGTAAGGGGAGCATACGGAGTACCTCAGATGATGGAACGCCCGTTACATCGAACATCTTCTATGGCTTCGCTCAAACTGCGGCTCAAGGGGGGGCCCTGGCCTCACCCGGACAACCTCACCGCCTTCCACGACGAGATCCAGCGCCTCTGGGTGGAAGGCTTCCAGAACGTGTTGGAAAACGCCGTCTCGGAAAATTCCTCCCCTCTCCTGGTG
>JACRHK010000266.1 GCA_016217625.1 Nitrospirota bacterium | reverse complement strand
TTCATGCTCCGGGGGATCAACTCGCCGCTGTCCATCCAGCCCGATTCGCTGGAGCTGGGGATGGTCCTGGACACGGGGATGCTCGTCTGGCACGCGGAGACGGCGCAGGAGCTCTTCGATTGGATCCTCAAGGGATACATCGTCGCGGAGCAGCCCGATGTGCACCTGCCCATCGCCATCGCCATCGACGGTTTCTTCGTGAGCCACACCAAGGAGATGGTGCTCCTGCCTTCGGCGGACCTCTGCCTGCCCCCCTACAACCCGTACCGCTCGCCGGTCCCCTGTATGGATATGGAGGTGCCGCCGGTGCGGATGATGCGCGACCCGTTCGTCATGAAGTCCAACTATATCAGCTACGCGACCCACGCCTCCTGGCAGCAGGAGGTCCGCGCCGCCTGCGAGCGCTCCCGGAAATACACCGACCGCTGCCTGGATGGGCTCATCGAGACCCAGGACCCGGACGCCGAGATCCTGATCGTCTCCTCCGGCACGGCGGTCGCGCAGGGGCGCGAGGCGATCCGGCTGCTGGCGGACGAGGGGATCCGGACGGGGCTGGTGAAGGTCAAGTCCCTACGCCCCTTCCCCACGGAGGAGATCCGTCGGGCGACGGCCCAGGCGAAGCTCCTCGTCGTCCCCGAGTTCAACGTGGTCGGCTGGATGGCCCGGGAGATCAAGGCCGCCCTCGATCGCAACGAGCGGGTCCTGGCGGGGCCCCATGTCGCCGGCGGGATGACCCTGCCCCCGGAGGTGCTCGTCGAGGAGATCCGCCGGGCGCTGAAGGCGCGGAAGGGGGTGTTGGCCCATGTCTAAGGAGATGATCCGGATCTGCGACGAGTTCGTCGACATCATGCCCCCCGAATACGTCGACCTGGTGGAGCGGGCCACCTTCGGCAAGGAGAGCCGGGGGTGGAAGGACATCGGCGTGGCCAAGGAGATCATCGAGGAGCACGCGCTCTGCGCGGGGTGCCCCGAGTCGCTCGCCTTCCGCTTCATCATGGCCGCGCTGCCCAATCCCGAGGACACCGTCATGGTGGGCTCCACCGGATGCACGAGCCTGGTCTTCCCCCACGTGGCGGTGCACAACATCCACTCGCTGTTCGGCAACCAGAACGCTGTCGCTTCGGGGCTGAAACGGACGCTCAACCTTCGCTTCCCTGGACGGGTGAAGGACGTGGTCGTGCTGGCCGGGGACGGGGCGACGGTCGACATCGGGCTCGACATGACGCTGCAGTCCTGGTTCCGGCAGGAGAAGTTCACGACGATCTGTTTCGACAACGAGCTGTACGCCAACACCGGCGGCCAAGAGAGCGGCCTCACGCAGAAGGGGTTCGTGGCAAAGATGGCCCCGGCGGGGAAGCAGTTCGACAAGGTCCGCCTGCCGGAGATCGCCCGTGAGTCGGGGTGCCACTACGTGGCCATGCTCACCGTGAGCCGGCCGGTCCTGGTGGAGAAGGCGATCCGGAACGCCGTCTATGTGGCCCGCGAGATCGGCCCCACCTACGTCCAGCTCTACACCCCCTGCATCCTGGAGATCGGCAAGCAGAGCATGGAGGGGCTGCAAGAGATGCGGGACGCCGAGGTGAAAGGCGCCCGGTTCGAATTCAAGGAATTTGTCTCCGACGAGGCCAAGGCGTATCTCGCCCGGCTGGCGGCCGAGCAGAAGGCGAAGGGCGGCGCCCTGAAGACGCCGGCCGAAAAGGAGGCCTGAGGTGCGGCGGCGGATCAATATCCGGATGTCGGGCCTGGGGGGCCAGGGGGTCGTGACCTCCGCCCACGTCCTGGCCACGGCGGCGGCCAAGGAGGGGAAGCACGCCGTCTCCAACCCCTTCTTCGGGGCGGAGAAGCGGATGGCGCCGGCGGAGAGCTATTGCCGGATCGGCTCGGACCCGATTTACGACCGGGGCGAGATCGTCTACCCCGACGTCATCATGGTCTTCCATCCCCAGGTGATTACGATGGGGAAGAGCTATACGATGCCGTTCTACTCGGGGATCAAACGGGAGGGCCTCGTGATCATCAATTCCGAGGTCCCCCTGTTGACGGCCGAGGACGTCGAGCGGCTGGAAACCCTCCACGTGCCGGTCTACTATTGTCCCGCCACGCAGATCGCCCTGGAGATCGCCGGCACGGAGCTGGCCACCAACATGGGGATGTTGGGGGCCCTGTTGGGGGCCACGAAGATTGTCGGCCTCGAAGCGATGGATGCGGCGCTGCAGGATCGGTTCGGGAAGAAATACGTGGCCTCCGGAGGGACGGCGACGCTGGATGAGGCGATTAAGAAAAAGTTCGCCAAAAAGGAGCAGCTCTTGAAGAAGAACATGGAGACGATCCGGAAGGCCTACGAGAGGGGTGTCGCATGGGCGGAGAAGCTCGCGACCGCCGTCCTCGTGTAGGAGGGCGGGGACTCAGGGATGTATGCGGTCGCTGCCATCATTGAAGAAGCCTGCATTGCCGGCAAGGGCTGCCGGCTCTGCATGGTCTACTGTCCGGAGGCCGATACGATCCTCTACGACCCCATCCGGCAAGTGGCCGTCGTCAAGGTTGACCGCTGCAAGGGGTGCGAGCTCTGTGTCCTCGTCTGCTCGAAACACCACGCCATCCAGATGGTGCACCGTTAAGGGTGCCCCACCCTGCCTGTCAGCATGCAGGGCAGGGAGCCTTCCCCCATAGGGCCCGATCTCCAGGGACCGTCTGCGCTTACTCCCCCGGACGAACCGGGGGTGAACCGCCAGGAATCCGTTTCGGCGTGCCCCAGGGAAGGGGGAACAAGGGCCTGTCTTTTATGGCCCGCGAGGCGGTTCTGCCCCGTTTGCCGGTTGCAAAACGCGCGGACTTGTGGTATAAGTTTGCGTAACTGCTGGATTCTTTGGGGGCTAGATGGTCGATTACGGGATGGTGCTCTATGAGGAGGAGTCCCGGCAGCTTGAAGCCGAGCTCCGCCGCCTCCTTTCCCAAGCCAACGCGCTGGTCGTTTGCCTGATCGACAAGAACGGCCAGCTCATCGCCTCTGCCGGCGACACCGCGGATCTCGATACAACCGCTCTGGCCTCCCTGACGGCCGGCAACATCGCGGCGACGGGGGGGATGGCCAAGCTCTTGGGGGAGCGGGAGTTCACAATCCTCTTCCACGAGGGGGAGAGGGACAACATCCACATCTCCGTCATCGGCCAGCGGGCGATCTTGGTGGTGATCTTCGATCGCCGATCCTCATTGGGGCTGGTGCGCCTCCGGGTGAAGAAGAGCGCCGAGGTGCTCTCCAAGGTCTTTGAAGTCATTGCCCAGAAGGTGGAGCGGGAACGGGCCGGCCGAGGGCTGACGGCATCTCCTTTCGCCGAGATCAGCGACGAAGATATCGACAAGCTCTTCGGGTGAAGGGGGAGCGTCGCTAGATGTCGTTCATCAACTATTCCTCCCGGGAGATCAACTGTAAGATCGTCTACTACGGGCCGGGGCTGGGGGGCAAGACGACCAACCTCCAGTACATCTATCGGAAGACCAACCCGGAGTCCAAAGGCAAGTTGATCTCGCTGGCGACGGAGACCGAGCGCACGCTGTTCTTTGACTTCCTGCCGCTGAACCTGGGGGAAATCCGCGGGTTCCGGACCCGCTTCCACCTCTACACGGTGCCGGGGCAGGTCTTCTACGACGCGAGCCGGAAGCTGATCCTCAAAGGGGAGGACGGCGTCGTCTTCGTGGCCGACTCCCAGATCGAGCGGATGGAGGCGAACATCGAGAGCCTGGAGAACCTCCGGATCAACCTGCAGGAGCAGGGATACAACCTGGACGCCATCCCCTTCTCCATCCAGTACAACAAGCGGGATCTGACCAACATCGTGTCGGTGGAGGAGATGGACCAGGTGTTGAACTCCAAGAAGGCGCCCGCCTTCGAAGCCGTGGCCACGCAGGGGGTGGGCGTCTTCGATACCCTCAAGAGCATCGCCAAGCTCGTCCTTCTGGAACTGAAAAAGGGTTACCGATCCTAAGGCACTCCCGGGTAGCTCAGCTGGCAGAGCGGGTGGCTGTTAACCACTTGGTCGGGGGTTCGAATCCCTCCCCGGGAGCCAGTTTGCTACCGGCCCTGCCCGATCGGCGCGGGCAGGGCCGAAGAAGGGGGTCCTCCCACGGCCCCCCGGTGGTCCCTTGGGCCGTTCATCGTGCGACCGCTTTCAGTTCCAAAATCCGGTCGACCCGGAACACCCGTTCCTCCCTGCGGCTGTGGCAAAGCGCCTTGAGGCCGTGGAAGAGCCTATGTTGAAACTCCATCTCGCTCACGGCCAGGGGCGTGACCCGGCGGGAGCTTTTCTCATCTGAGCTCTTCAGATACACGATCTCCAGATCCTGCCGGGCGTTGATGGCGTCCTGAATCGCTGAGATTTTCTTCTCCAAGGGCTGCCTCGCCTCCGACAACCGGTATTGATACGTCGTGACAAATGTCTGAATGCGGCGGTCGAGAAGGACATGTCCCTTCTTGACCGGCCGGGTCAGGACCAGCCCGCCGAGCGTCCTTACGCGGCTGAGGGCGACATAGAGCTGGCCGTGCGCGAAGGTCCCGCGCGACAAATCCAGGACGGCCTTGTCGAAGGTCAGCCCCTGACCCTTGTGGATCGTGATGGCCCATGCCAGCCGCACCGGAAACTGGACGAACTGCCCGATGGAGACCGGCGTCAGGCGCTGCGCCGTCTCGTCCAGCTCAAAATGAAACAAGTCCCATCGGTACGGACGGACGTCTTCCTGGCTGCCGTCGGGAAGTGTCACCATGAGCCGTTCGTTCCGCGCGTCGATTTTCCTGATCTTGGCGATCGTCCCGTTTACCCAGCGGCCTTGACTGTCGTTATTGAGGAGCATGACCTGGGCGCCTTCTTTGAGTTCCAATTCACGCTCTGTCGGGAACGAGGCCGCGTCGAAGTTTCCCGCCACGTCGGCCATAAAGGTGTGCGGTTTTGAGGAGAGGCAGTCCAGTTGTTGGCGGTTGATCGTCTTCGCGCGGTCATTGGTCGTGGTGAGAAAGACCGCGTCGCCCGAAGAGGCGATGTGGTGTTCCTCCCGCACGCGGCCGTTGAGCCGGGTGAGATCCTCATCCAGGACCGTCGCGTTCCGTATGCGATTGAGGATGCCGAGATACGCCTCGTCCGTCTGGCGGAAGACCTTGGTGAGCTCGACCCACTCCACGCGCAGGCTGTCGAACGACCTGGCGCTGAAAAAGTAAGGGCTCTCGTAATACCGGCGAAAGAGTTCCTCTTCTTTCCTTTGGACCACGGGCGGAAGCTGGTAGAGATCCCCAAAAAGCACCATCTGGACGCCCCCGAACGGCTTGCCCGGCGCCCGCCCGTTCAGATCCAAAAACCTCGCCACGGCGTCCAGGAGGTCCGCGCGGACCATGGAAACCTCGTCGATGACCACGGTGTCGATCTTCTTATATCGCTTCTGCTTGGCTTTGCCGAGCTTCTTCACGCGGTCGGGCGTGACGTCCGGTTTGAACCCGAAAAAGGAGTGGATCGTTTCTCCCCCGACATTCACTGCCGCCACGCCGGTAGGGGCCAGGACCACGGCGTTTTTGCGGGTCCTGGCGCGGAAGTGCTGAAGCAGGGTCGATTTCCCCGTGCCGGCTCGCCCCGTAATAAACGCGTGGCGGCCGCTCTGCTCCAGCAGATCCGGGGCGTGGCGAAACTCAGAGGTCAGATCGATCCGCATCGGAACAAGGCCTTCGGAAAGGGTTTCGAGGAGATCCTATCTTAAGGGTGGAGCTTTGACAAGCGGGAAACGCTCTCCGATGAGACGCCCTCCGTCACTCGCCCGGCAAGCGCTTTCAGGGTCTCCCTGCCTGGCGGACCCTTTCCCGCATGGCTTGCTATCGCCCCGCAGAATAGAATAGAACCTGAATCCGGCGTGGAAAGAATAAAGGGGTCAAATCTTCATTATTGACAATTTGCCTGCGATATGATATAAACCTGATCATGGCCAGGCCCCTCAGAATCCAATACCCCAACGCAGTCTACCATATCACCTGCCGCGGAAATGAGCGGCAGAACATCTTCAAGGATGACGCAGATCGGCGGAAGTTCCTCCAATTCCTCACCCCATCTCTCAATATTTACACGGTAAAACTCATAGCTACGTCCTCATGAACAATCACTTTCATCTTCTCATAGAAACGCCGCTTGCCAACCTTGCCGAGTTTATGCGCAAATTCAATATCACCTACACCAGTTACTACAATAGACGACACCATCGCATAGGCCACTTGTACCAGGGACGCTATAAGAGCATCCTCGTGGACAAAAACGAGTATCTTTCCGTCC
>JACRHK010000267.1 GCA_016217625.1 Nitrospirota bacterium | reverse complement strand
TCCCCTGAGCCGTTCGTCCGGCTGGACGTGTTCCTTCACGGTCACGAAGGCGTAGATCCCTTCCCCTTTGACAGTGTGCGGGAACCCGACCACGGCCGCCTCGGCCACGTCCGGGTGCTGGACCAGGGCGCTTTCGATCTCGGCCGTCCCCAGCCGGTGGCCGGAGACGTTCAGGACGTCGTCGATCCGGCCCAGGAGCCAAAAGTCGCCCTCTTCGTCCACGCGCGCGCCATCGCCGGTGAAGTAGCGGCCGGGGAAGCGGCTGAAGTAGATCTCCTTGAAACGGAGGTTCCCCGGGTCGTTGTTCATGCCGATCATCATCCCGGGCCAGGGGCGGTCGATGACCAGATAGCCGCCTTCGTCGATCGCGGCTTCCGAACCATCCTCGCGGAGGACCTTCGCGACCACGCCGGGGAAGGGGCGGCAGGCCGAGCCGGGCTTGAGCGTCATGGCGCCCGGCAGCGGCGTGATGAGGATGCCGCCGGTCTCCGTCTGCCACCAGGTGTCCACGATCGGGAGATGCCCATTCCCCACGACCCGGTGGTACCAGATCCAGGCCTCCGGGTTGATCGGCTCTCCCACGGTCCCCAGCACACGCAGCGAGGTCAGGTCGTGCCGTGTGACCCACTCTTCCGATTCCCGCATGAGCGTCCGGATGGCCGTAGGGGCCGTATAGAAGATACTAACCCGATGCTTCTCCACCACTTCCCAGAAGCGGTCGGGCTTGGGATAGGTCGGGATCCCCTCGAAGAGGAGCATGGTGGCTCCTTCGGCCAAGGGACCGTACACGATATAGCTATGGCCCGTGACCCACCCGATGTCCGCTGTGCAGAAATGGATGTCCTCTTCGTGGCAGTCGAAGATCCAGCGGAACGAGACGGCGCAGTGCAACAAATACCCCCCCGTGGCGTGGAGGACCCCCTTCGGCCTCCCCGTGGAGCCGCTGGTGTAGAGGACGAAGAGGGGATCATTGGCCTCCATCGCCTCCGGCTCCACGAAGGACGGCAGGTCGGGCGCGGCCATCTCCTCGTGCCACCAGTTGTCCCGCCCGGGCGTGAAGGGAACGGTGCGCCCCGTGCGCCTCACCACAATCACTCGCTCCACGGTGGGGCTGTCCGCCACTGCCTCGTCGGTGTTGCGCTTGAGGGGGACGGTCTTGCCTCCCCGCACGCCTTCGTCGGCCGTGATGAGGAGGCGGGCTTCAGAGTCGTGGATCCGCTCGGCCAGGGCGAGGGCGCTGAAGCCGCCGAAGACGACGTTATGCACCGCGCCGATCCGGGCGCAGGCGAGCATGGCGATGGGGAGCTCGGGGATCATGGGGAGGTAGATCGCCACCCGGTCGCCCTTGCGAATCCTCTGCTTCTTCAACACGCCGGCGAAGCGGTTGACTGCGTCGAAGAGTTGTTGATAGGTGAAGCTCTTATGGATTCCCTCCTCGGACTCCCAGATCAGGGCGGTCTTCTGCCCGCGGGTGGCGAGGTGCCTATCCAGGCAATTATAAGCGGCGTTGAGCCGCCCGCCGAGGAACCACCGGACGCGGGGCGCGTGGAAGTCCCAGTCCAGGACCTTCTCCCACGGCCGCGACCAGTCCAGGAAGGCCTTGGCCTGCTCGGCCCAGAACCCATCCGGATCTTCCACGGAACGCAGGTAGAGCCGCTCGTATTCTTGAAGGGATCGGATATGCGCCCGGCGGCGGAACTCCTCCGACGGGGGGAAGTGCCGCTGTTCTTTCAACAGGACATCAATGCTCATCTCCGGGGTCATCTAGCTCCTCCTGTGTCTGATCTCTATGGTCTATGGTTTTCTTTTTACCAGAGCCGCCAGCGCTTCGGCGGCCCGCTCCGGGGAGGGAAAGACGGGAATCCCTTCGGCGTGGAGGCGGCGGACGAGGTGGGGCGTCCGCCTGCCGCCCACGCTGCAGCAGACGATCGGTTTGCCGGCGGCGCGAGCGGCTTGGGAAATCCGCTCGGCCAGACGGTCGCTGAGTCCCAAGACGGGTGTGAGGGCGATGACCAGGGCGGCATCGTATGCCGGATCGGCCAGCCCTTCCTCGATCGCTGTGGCGAAGTCCTCGTCCGTGGAGTTTCCCGTGAGGTCAAGCGGGTTGCCGATCGTGTAAAACGGCGGGAAGCGGCTGCGCCAGCGGACAGCCAGCGCCTCGGGCAGGTCGGGGACCTCGAGCCCGACCTGGGCGACGCGGTCGACAGCCGCGACACCCATCCCGCCGCCGTTCGTGATGATAAGAATCCGCTTGCCGCGCGGAGGGTGTTGGAGCAAGAAAGCTTTCGCTCCGTCCAGGAGGGCCTCGAAGGAGTCGACCTCCACGACGCCTGCTTTTCGGAAGGCCGCCCGGTAGATCGCGTGGCGGCCGGCGAGGGCGGCTGTGTGAGAGCGGGCCGCGCGGCCGGCGGCCTCCGTTTTCCCGACTTTCACAACGAGGACCGGCTTCACGCGGGTGCATCGCGCGGCTGCCGCCACGAACCGCCGCCCGTCATCGACCGACTCCATGTAAATCGCCACGACCCGGGTCTCCGGGTCCTCGGCCAGGTATTCCAACAGGGGGGATTCCCCCACGTCGATCCGGTTCCCGTAGTTGACGGCTTTCGAGACGCCCATCCCTTCCTGTGCCAGGAGGTCCAAGAGCGTGGACAGAAAGGCGCCGCTCTGGGAGAGGATCGCCAATCCGCCGGGGCCGGGGCGTTCGAGCCGTTCGCGGGGGAGGAAGAGGGTGTCGATGCCGTTCCCGGGGGCATAGATCCCCAGGCAGTTGGGGCCGACGACCCGGATGCCGTGCTCGCGCGCTACGGCCTCAGCCGCGCGCTGCAAGGCGGCGCCCTCGGGCCCGGCTTCGGCGAACCCCCCGCTAATGATCACGGCGTGGCGGATCCCCCGCGCTCCTTGGTCCTGTAAGACCCCCGGTACGCTGGGAGCCGGCACGGCGAGGACGGCGAGGTCCACCGGGTCCGGCACCTCCCGGAGCGAGGGATAGCACGGCGCGCCTCTGAAAGACGGGTAGCGGGGATTGACGGCGTGGAGAACTCCGCGGTAGCCCGCGCGCGCGAGGTTCTCCCAGATGATCCCGCCCAATTTCTCCGGCTTCTCCGAGACGCCGACCACGGCGATCCCGCGGGGAGTGAAAAACGGCTCCAGGGGATGCGGCATCTCAGATGATCCTTTCAGGAAGGAGTCAATGCAAAGTGAAAATTGCAAAAGTCAAAATGCAAAATTTGCAATTTGCATTGTTCATTTTGCATTTTGCATTGTCCGGAGGTAGGGCGCCCAGTACTGCGTGATGGCTTCCCGAATCTTCCGGAGGGCGGCCTCTTGCCTCACCGGGTGGAAGAGATGGGCGAAGCGGCCCTGGGCTTGGAGGTACTCCTCCACCGATTTGAGCTTCTTGGGGATGTAGGTATGCGCGACCTCGCCGTGAACCGCCTCCTTCAAGGCCCAGAGGCCCGTCTCCACGGCGAGGCGCGCGATCTCGGGCGTCTGGCCGGGGTCATAATGCCATCCGGTGGGGCAGGGAGAGTAGGCGATGAAGAGCTTGGGTCCCTTGAACGCTTTTGCCTTTTCGAACTTCCGGGCGAGGTCGAGGGGATGGCGGGGCGAGACCGTCGCCAGGTAGGGAGGACAATGGGCCCGCCAGATTTCAAAAAGGTCCTTCTTGGGGAGCTCCGTTCCCTCGGGCGTCAGGACGGCGGCGGGGGTTGTCGTCGTCCGTGCCGCGTAGGGCGTCGCCGAAGACATCTGGACGCCCGTGTTCCCGTAGGCTTCGTTGTCGTAGCAGAAATACCAGAAGTCGAGGTTCCGGTAGATCGCCCCCGAGGTCGAGGCGAGGCCGATGTCGTAGCTTGCCCCGTCGCCCGCCAGGACGATGACCTGCAGGTCTTCTTCTATTGAAAGCGCGCCCCGGGCGATGAGAAGGTCGAGGGCGTCGCGGATCCCCTGGGCGCCCGCCGGGGCCGAGGCCATCGTAGTATAGAGCCACGACCCTTTGAACGGCGAGAAGGGGAACAGGGCAAGGAGCGTGAAGCACCCCGCCGCGTTGACGAAGACGACGTTCTTCCCCAGAACCTTGTGGGCGAGCCGCAGGGCCTCGAGTCCCCCGCAGCCGCCGCAGGTCGAAGTGCCGGGGAGGATGAACTCCTCCAGGGAGATCTCCTTGAGCTTCTTGTACGCGTGCTCGATTGCCATCCTCTATCCGCTATTTGCTATTTGCTATTCGCTCTCTTCGAATCTCTACCCCCACTCCTTCCCCGCAATATCCAAAAGATGGGCCATCTGCGTCTGCTCTCCTTCGGTGTAAAGGAGCTGGGGGCCGGGGACTTGCCCAGTGGCCGCCGCCTCCTTCATCAACTCCAGGACCTCCTCGAACTCGCCCGCCGAGATCTCCTTGCCGCCCAATCCCCCGATGCAGGACAGCAGCAGGGGGCGGCTCGGCTCATGGTAGAGGGCCGCGGCGACTTCCTGGTAAGTGATCCCGCCCTGCCCCACGGAGAGGTTTTGATCGAGAACGGCGACGGCCCGCTTCCCCCTGAGTGCGGCCTGAACGGCCTCATGGGGGAAGGGGCGGAGGAGCCTGAGACGGAGCAACCCCACACGCTCCCCGCGCTGCCGGAAGAGATCCACGGCCGCCTTCCCCTTGGTGGCGAAGGCGTTGCTCATCACCAGAGCATACTCGGCATCCTCCAGGCGGTAGGCCTCCACGGGGCCGTAGCTCCGGCCGAACCGCCGGGCGAACTCCGCCGCCACCTCGTCATGGACGGCCAGGGCGTTGCGCGCGGCAAGCTGTTCCTGGTAACGGAAGTATGAATAGATGAAACCGCCCAGGACGGCGATCCCCTGGGCCAGGGGCCGGGAGGCCTTGAAGAAGGCATGGTGCGGCTCATACGGGGGAAGGAACGCCGCGGCCTCCTCCGCCGAGGGGATTGCCACGGGCTCGCGCGTGAAGGAGAGGTAGTAGCCGTCGAGGTTGACGATCACCGGCAGGAGCACCCGCGGGTCCTCGGCGATCTTGTAGGCCATGAGAATGCTGTCCAGGACCTCCTGGCAGGTCTCGCAGTGGATCTGGAGGAACCCCGCGTCGCGCGCCGCCAGGACGTCGTTGTGGTCAGGCTCGAGCGTAATCGGCGAGGCCAGGGCCCGCGAGACGTTGACCAGGACGAGCGGCACCCGCCAGCCGGCCACGGTGTAGAGGACCTCGAAAGCGTACAGCAGCCCCTGGCTGGAGGTCGCCGTGAAGACCCGGACGCCCGTGGCCGCCGCGGCGCCGGCCGCCGTGAGCATCGAGTGCTCGGAGTCCATCGTGACGAACTTCCCCTGCATCGTGCCGTCGGCGAACCACTGGGCGAGGGTCTCGACGATCTCCGTCTGGGGCGTGATGGGATAGGCCGGGACGTACTCGGCCCGGGCCAGGCGCGCCCCCCAGGCCGCCGCCATGTTCCCCGTCAGCATCTCCTCCCGCTGTGGGCCCATCTGACTCCTGACTTCTGACTCCTGACTTCTTTTAAATCTTACCACGCGTGCACCTCCCGCTCTTTCACCACGGCCTTCGTCGGGCACTCCTCCACGCAGATGAGACACCCCTTGCAGTGGTCATAGTCGATGTGGGGATCCTCCTTCTCATCAAGCGAGATCGCCCCTTCCGGGCAGCGGACGAAGCAGATCCAGCACTGGTTGCACTTGTCGTATTCGATCACGGGGCGGAAGATCCGCCAGCCGCCCGTCTTCCGCAGGATGATGTTGCCGGGCGCCGCCACCGAGGGCGTCCCCCGGGCCGGGGGCTGATAGACGGGGACGACGAGCCCTTGCAGAGGGGCGGGCTGCGGGGGCGCAGAGGCGAGTGGCACCCGGGGCGTCTGCTCGAAGGCAAGGAGGGCCGCTTCCAGGTTCCGATCGATGAGCGGGCTCGGGAGACCCAGCTCCTCCAGCTCTTTTCGCGTGGCCTTCTCCAGAGCGCCCATCCCGATGACGCCCGCGAGCTTGCATGCCGCGGCGCCGACCGTGGCGCTTAAGGCCTGGGCTTTTCCGATCTTCTCCAAGGTGAGCGCGGTCAAATCGCCCGTCAGGATGCGCGCGGGGGTCGGATGGCGGGCGGCGACCGCTTCAGCCATCGCTTGGGTTGACGTCGGGGAATTGATGAACAGGAGACTCCCGGCGTGCAGACCGAGAAAGGGATTGGCCAGGGGATCTTCCAGGAGGGTTTCATCGGCCACCAGGACCAGGTCGGGGATGGTGATGATGCCGCGCTCGAGGATCGGATGATCGTTGATCCGCGTGAAGGCGGTGATGGGAGCTCCCCGCCGCTCCGCCCCGTACAACGGGGAGTCCTGGACACGGAACCCCTCCAGAAAGGCGGCCGTGCCCAGGATGCGGCTCGCCGTCTTCATCCCGTGTCCCCCTCTGCCGTGGAACCGGACGCGAATCACTCCGAAGGCCTCCTCTGGTAGCACACTAGCAGAGGAGGAAAGAGACTGTCAACCAGCGAGAAACAGACGAGAAAGGATCTAGGATGGAAGATGGAAAAATCCGAAGTTTCTCAGGTGGCGGGCGGGGCGAGGAACTCGGGCTTGATCCGGATGTCCGCCTTCTTCCGGAGAGCCTCCAGGTAGGACCGCAGGACCTTGTTCTGCTTGTCCGCCAGGAGCCGGCGGCGGATCTCTTCGCGCTGTTGCTTGAACTCCTCTTCCTTGAACGGCTTCTTCTGCTGCTCCACGAGACGGGCATATCCCTCCCGGATCTCTTCCTCGGTCACCTCCACCGATTCGGCGACGAGGATCCGGACGCGCTGGGTCCGGAGGGCATCCCGGATCTGCCGCTCATAGAGCTCGGGGGTCATCCGCTCAGCCTGAAGGATGCGGAGATAGGCATCCCGGTCGAACTTCCCTCCCCGCTGGAATGCCGGAGTCCGCCGAATCTCCTCTCGGAGCTCTTCATCGCTGATCCGGATCCCCTCCCGATCGGCCACCGACAACAGGAGCTGCTCTTCCACCAAAGCGTTGACCGCTTGGTTCTTGAGGTCCAGTTGCTTGAGCAGGTCGTCGGTCAGGCGGTCCTGATAGATCTCGCGGTAGTAGCGGTAGATCCGGTCGTACTGATCCTGGAACTCGTTGTAAAGAATCGGCCGGTTATTGACCGTGCCGATCTCGCCGGACTTGGCGTAGTCGAACCCCCACCACCCCATGCCGATCACGAACGTTACGGCGATGATCCCCATGAAGATCCTGAGGATCCACGCCTTTTCCACCGCCAATGTACGGATGAGCTTAATCATGTCCCTTCACCTGCCCGTTAGAAATATCAGACCGCTTGGATGTTGTCAAGGGTTTCCCTTGAAAAATCCGTAGCCCTTGACATCTCCCCCCGCCCTTGTTAATA
>JACRHK010000032.1 GCA_016217625.1 Nitrospirota bacterium | reverse complement strand
GGTCGTAGACCTCTTCTCCTTGCTTACCCTGCATCAGGTAGGCCATCAGCCACCCGACCTCTTTAGGCGTGAAAAACTCTCCGGCGCTCTGTCCCTGGCTCTCGGCAAATTTTCGAAGCAGGTATTCGTAGGCGCGCCCCAAAAAATCCGGTTCAACGTTCTTTAGTCCAAGCCGATGTTTGGGATCGCTCAGGAGTTCGATGAGCCTGGAGATGGCCTCATCACTGATCTCACGTTCGCCATTCCGGACTTCGTTATAGTCCACGATGTCGATGACGCCTTGAAGCGTGGGATTGACCTTTGCAATGGCCCGAACGGTTTGGGTGAGCTGCTCGCCCAGGGTCTTCGGTCGTTTCCCCTCCGGCCAATCAAACTTCTGCCGACGGCTTACGATCGGCCAGGTCGCCTCCGGCGGAATATAAAAGCGGACCAAGCTGTGATCTTCTTCCAATATTGTGCGGGCGGTTTGTTCATCACCGTAGGCTTCCGTCAATCGCGCGATTTCATCCTCGAAAACGTCCGACAAACGTTTGATGAAGATCAGCGGCAGGATATAGTCTTTGAATTTTGGCGCGTCTTTTTCGCCGCGAATGGAGCAAGCTGCCTTCCAGAGCAGGTTTTCCATTGATTTTGTGTCTAGCTTAGCGGCCTTGCCGGGACTTGCAGGAGAAGGTTTAGCGGCCGCTGCCAAAGTCTTTTTTGATTCTGCCGCGCCGAAATAGCCTTCATAAAGATCCGCAAATTCCGGGCCTAACTCCTGAATGAACTGCCGGATCGCATTCAGCGCCAAGGTATTAAGTTTTGTTTTACCTTTTTCCCAACGGTTGATGGTGGGGAGAGAGACATTGAGGCGGGCGGCGAGTTTTTCCTGACTCAGCCCAAGACGATGGCGAAGCTCTAGGATGAGACTTGAGATGTCCATCAGGTCTTCCCCAAAGAGTTGATGACAAACGCTGAGACAATTTTATGATCTATCATGTGATAAGTCAAGTGAAAAATTTGTGGGTGGAATGCTCTCTGAAAACCAACTAGGCGGGAATCGCGGTGGATGGTTCGCTTGGTGGTTGGATTGGGTATCTTCGGATAACCCCTCGAAAATCTGGAATATTTCAGCCTTTAGAACTACACGGCATCGGCCTCTTGGGAACGCTGCTTCACTTCGCACCGGAGTCCTCCCCGGTGGAGGCAGATCGCCACCTCCTCGCCCGGGGAGACCTCGGACGCATCCCGGACAACGGCCTGGGAAGGAACCCGGCGGGTGATGCTGTAGCCCCTTGCCAGCACCGCCAGCGGGCTTAACGCATCCAACCGGAGGGAGACCCCCTCCCACTCCTTGCGCGCCAGGCGAAGCCGCTGTGTGACGGCCATGCGGATCCCTTTCCTCATCTCCCCCAGGGCGAGCCGGAGCCGCTCCAGCCGGGCCCGGGGGCTCTGATACTCCAACCGTCCACGTCGAGTGGCGAGCCGTTCGCGGAGCTGGGCGAACCGACGTCCCGGCGCCTCCGCGAGCCTCTCTTGGAGTTCATCCAACCGCTGCCGGAAGCGATCCAGCGCCCGGCCCACATCCGGCAGAGCCCGCATCTCCCCCTGGAGGCGCAGCCGCCATCCTTCGAACCGTCTCCGGAAGGCCAGCGCCAACCGCTGGCGCTGTGTGGCGACGGTCGCCGCCAGGTCCTCTTTCCGGCCGATGACTAGCTCGGCCGCCGCCGAAGGGGTCGGCGCGCGGAGGTCGGCCACGAAGTCGGCAATCGTGAAATCGGTCTCATGCCCCACAGCCGAAATCACAGGTACGGAACAGGCGGCAATAGCGCGCGCCACGATCTCCTCGTTGAAGGCCCAGAGGTCTTCCAGGGACCCCCCTCCGCGGCCTACGATCAGGACATCCAGGTCGCCCCGTTCCCCGAGCTCGGCAACCGCCTGGGCGATGGCGGGCGCGGCGCTCGCCCCCTGCACGGGGACCGGGTAGATGAGGATCTCGAGATTGGCATACCGCCGCTCCAGGATCTGGAGCATGTCGCGGAGGGCGGCCCCCGTGGGGGAGGTCACGATCCCCACGCGGCGGGGGAGCATCGGCAGGGGGCGTTTCCGTTCCGGATCGAAGAGGCCTTCCCGGGCAAGCCGCTCCTTAAGCTGCTCGAAGGCAAGCTGGAGCGCCCCGATCCCCTTGGGTTCCAGGTACTCGACGACGATCTGGTACTCCCCGCGGGGCGCATAGACGCTCACGCGCCCCCGGGCGATGACCGCGAGCCCATCTAACAATTCGAACCGGAGGAGCCGGGAGGCGTTGCGGAAGAAGACGGCGCGGATCTGCGCGCCTTCATCCTTGAGCGTGAAATAACAGTGGCCGGACTGGGGTACGCGAAGATTCGAGACCTCCCCCTCGACCCAGACATCGGGGAAGGCTTCTTCCAGGGACTCTCGGAGAAGCCGGGTCAGGGCGGAAACAGTGAAGATGGCGTTGGGCATCAGGTTGCTCGTGTTGAGGTTAGAGGTTTGAGGCTCGAGGCAAAAGCCTCTATCCTCTAGCCTCCAATCTCCAACGTGTCCGCCTCACCCCTTACGTCTTTTCGCCTTTGAGTTGAATCCGCTCGATCGCCTTGGCCCGTCCCGTCTGGGCATCCAGGTTCAGGAGGACCGCCGAGAGGCGGGTGGAACCCTTGGCAACCTCGAAGCGGTTGGGCATCTGGGTCCTGAACTTGTCCAAGACTTGCTCGGCCCGCATCCCGATGACGGCGTCCACCGGCCCCGTCATCCCCACGTCGGTCATGTAGGCCGTCCCCTTGGGGAAGATTCGCTCGTCGGCCGTCTGCACGTGGGTATGCGTCCCGATGACGGCGCTCACCTGCCCGTCGAGGAAATGCGCCATGGCCATTTTTTCGGAGGTCGCCTCGGCGTGCATGTCCACGATGACCACGGGAGTCTCGGCCCGGAGCTTGGGGACCAGCCGCTCGGCCGCCTGGAAGGGGCAGTCGATGAGCGGCATGAAGACCCGCCCCATGAGCTGCAGCACGGCCACCCGTTCCCCCGCCGCCGTCTCGACGAGGAGGCTCCCCTGGCCGGGACATCCGGGGGGATAGTTCGCCGGACGGAGCAGCCGCGGCTCTCGATCCAGATAAGGAAGGACCTCCTTCTTATCCCAGATGTGGTTGCCCGAGGTGAGGACCTGCACGCCCTGGGCGAAAAACTCCTCGGCAATGGCCGGCGTGATGCCGAAGCCGCCCGCCGCGTTCTCCACGTTGGCGATGATCAGCTCCGCCCGATGGCGATCGACAAGCTCCGGCAACAGATGAAAGAGGGTCCGCCGGCCCGGCCCGCCCACCACGTCTCCGACGAAAAGGACCCTCAACGGGCGTACTCCACGAACCGGCTCTCCCGGATGACCGTCACCTTGATCTGGCCGGGCTAGACCAGCTCGTCTTCGATCTTCCGCGCGATGTCGCGGGAGATCTGCGCCGACAGCACGTCGCTGATCTCTTCGGGCTTCACGATGATGCGGATCTCCCTGCCCGCCTGAATGGCGTAGGACCGCTCCACTCCCTTGAAGGAGTTGGCCACCGCCTCGAGCTTCTCCAGACGCTTGACGTAGGCATCAAACGACTCCCGACGCGCCCCGGGGCGGGCCGCCGAGAGCGCGTCGCCCACGTCGATGAGGACCGCCTCCACCGTCTCGGGGGGGATATCCCGGTGGTGCGACCCGATGGCGTTGACGACCCGCGGCTGTTCCCCGTATTTGCGGGCCAGATCCGC
Source organism: Nitrospirota bacterium (assembly GCA_016217625.1). Taxonomy (GTDB): domain Bacteria; phylum Nitrospirota; class RBG-16-64-22; order JACRHK01; family JACRHK01; genus JACRHK01. Next base: position 4,270 of record JACRHK010000032.1, on the reverse strand, counting down.
GCCCACCACGGCGTGAGGCCCTTCGACCTCGTGGCTCACGGCCTTGCCGATGTCGTGCAGCAGCCCGGCCCGCTTGGCGAGCTTCGCGTCGAGCTTCAGCTCCGCCGCCAGGAACCCGCACAGATACGCCACCTCCTGGGAATGGGCGAGGACGTTTTGGCCGTAGCTGGTCCGGTACTTGGGCCGGCCGAGCAGCTTGATCAGCTCCGGATGGAGGTTGTGAATGCCCACGTTGCTCGCCGTCTTCTCCCCTTCTTCCTTAATGTTGTCCTCGATCTCCTTCCGGACCTTCGCCACCATCTCTTCGATCCGGGCCGGATGAATCCGCCCGTCGACGATGAGCCGCTCGATGGCTACCCGCGCCACCTCCCGCCGGACGGGGTCGAAGGCCGACACCAGAATCGCCTCGGGGGTATCGTCGATGATCAGGTCCACCCCCGTGGCGCTCTCCAGGGCCCGGATGTTCCGTCCCTCCCGGCCGATGATCCGCCCCTTGAGATCGTCGCTGGGGAGATGCACAACCGAGACCGACACCTCCTGCACGTACTCGTTCGCGATCCGCTGGATGGCGTTGCCGATGACCCACTGAGCCTTCCGCTCCGCCTGCTCCCGCGCATCGTCCTCGATCCGCTTGGCCATCCGCGCCGCATCGCCGCGGGCCTCCTCCTCGAAGCGGGCCAGCAGCTCCCGCTTGGCCTCCTCGGCCGTCATCCCCGCCACCTGCTCGAGGAACGCTTGCTGCTTGCGGAGCAGCTCCGCCTGCTCCGCCTCGCGCTGCCGGAGGGCCTGCTCCCGTTTCTGCAGCTCCTGATCTTTGGCGGCGACCGTCTGCTCTTTCGCTCCCAGCTGCTCGGAGCGCTTCGTCAGGGACTCCTCGAGCTGGAGCACCCGTTTTTCCAGGGAGGCCAGATCTTCCCTCCGGGTCCGCGTCTCCCGCTCCACGTCCTCCCGTCCCCGGAGTTGGAGGTCCTTGACCTCCAGGGCGGCCTCCCGCTGCTTGGCCTCGGCCTCCCGGGAGGCGGCCTCCAGAACCTTGCGGGCAGCCGCCTGCGCCTCCTGTAGGGTCTGCCCTGCCCCATTCCTCCGAAGCAGGAGCCCCAAGCCGACGCCGGCGGCGAGACTTCCCACCAGTAGGGCAATGGTCATTCCATCCATCATCTTCTCCTCTCCGATTCCCGTGAGGGATCGCTCGCGGTTCTTCCCCTGTCCGACCCGTCCGGAAGGGCCTGCTCCGCCGTCACGGCGGAGCGGAATCGTGCAAGAAAAAAGCTGGGAAGCGAAGCGGTGTGAAGGGATGAATACAAACGCACGATCTGTTTTGTAGGGCAACCCCTTCAGGATTGCTTGATGCAAGGCTAAAGCCTTGCCCTACATGGAGCATGAGATAATGCGTTTGTTTTAGGTGCGGAGGCAAACGGCATCAGGCAGGAATGGGCCGCCGATCCAAAGATTTGGAAGGAGATCCACCGTGTATCGTTGTGCGCCCTCCACCCCGCCGGGCGGGGTGAGACCCCCTATGGCATCCATCCTGGTTTGCAGCATGGCCGTTTGCTATCCCTTTGAACCCGTAGCTTCCCTCGGTCCCCCGACCCTGCCGTGTCGATAAAAATTTGAACCTGGCTCAACCAGGTGGGCGCCATGTTGGAGGATTAGGCTTCCCCGTACGCGCGGGGCTTGCACACACCGTCCAGGGCTTGGCTCCCGTTTTCGTCGTTTACAAGGATCAAATTTTATCTGCTCACGCGCAGGGCAGGGGATACCTCCACACCGGATAGTCAACGTTCCAGAATCTCGAAGAGCTCTCCCGTACCGGACAGGAGTAGCTGTTCGATCTGATCGTTCCGCCGACGGTGCTGGAAGAGTTCATCCGTAATCGTCAGCGCCGCGAGGATGGCGACCTTCAAGGGGGGGACCGTCTGCGTCGAGGAGGCCGCTTCCTTCATCTTGGCATCCAGGTAGGCCGCCACGGTCTGTAAGTGCGCCGGCTCCCCTTCGCCTTTCACCGTATAGCTCTGCCCATAAATATCCACCTTCGCGCTCTTGCTCATCGCGGCTCCTATTCGAACTCGACCCCTTCGAGTTCCCGCAGCACCTGGTCGACGCGGGAACGAATCAAGACGCGCTCCTCAGAGTGCTTCTGGAGGTCTTCTTGGATCCGGCGGAGGGAGCCGAAGTCCTGATCCATCCGCTGCATTTCAGCCGTCTTCGCGGCCAGCTCCCGCTCCAACTGCCGAACCCGGACATCAAGGGCCTGTTTCTCCTCCTTGAGCTTCCGGACCAGCGCGATCGTCCGCACGAACCGCTCTTTCAGCACTTCCACGCTTTCCACCGCTCCCCCTTCCAGTGGTAGTCCTATCTGCTCCACGGCCGGATTTCTCGTGTCGTTCGTGATGTTGATCTTACACCGCGTCTTCCGGGATGTCAAGGCCAGGTTCGTGACCGCGGCCCGTGAAAGGAAAAATACCGTGACCGTGACGGTGACCCGTGACGGAAAGATCTTTCTGTCACGGTCACGGGCCACGGTCACGATAGATCCGCCGGTATTCCCAGTAGCTGTGCAATACCCGCTTGACATAGAGGCGGGTCTCCCGGTACGGGATGGCCTCCACAAATTCGTCCCGGTCGAGACGGCCGTTGCGCGCCGCCCAGCCGCGCACGGCCCTGGAGCCGGCATTGTAACTCGCCACCGCCAACAAGATATTTTGGTCGAACTCCGCCAGGAGCTGATCCAGGTACGCGACCCCCAGCTCCAGATTCTGATCGACATCAAAGAGGGTCCGGGTCGAGGGGATCTCGCGGCCGATCCGCCGGGCCAGGACCGCCCCGGTTTCGGGGAGGATCTGCATCAAGCCGATCGCCCCGGCCCGCGAAACCGCCAGGGGATCGAACCGGCTCTCCTCGCGGATGACAGCCTCCACGAGCAGCGGATCGGGCCCCCGAGCGGGTCGGAGGAAATACGCCCGGGGATACAGGAGCTGCCAGTAGCGATCCACCCGCTCCGCCTCCATCCGCCCCTGCCACTGCGCCGCCAGCCGCAAGGCTTCGCCCTGCTCCCCCCACTCGCTCAGCAGGCTCCCAACCCGGATCATACCCCACAGATCGAGGTCCCTCGTCTCGGCCGCGCGCCGCGCCTCCCGCCGCGCCTCGGAGGCAAAACCCAGCAGCGCCAGCTCGCGCCCCCGCCGTTCGTGGAGGTCCCCCGATGTGACGTCGGGGCGCCCCTCCTCGCGGGGGGGACCCGCCCCGATGTCTATCGGGGTCGGGGTCGGCGGGGGAGCGGGCGAGGGAACGGTCTCGCCGTACAGCGCGCGCAACCGATCAGCCGCCCGGTAGGTATAGTAGCTCCAGCGGGGGAGGCGCGTCAGCCTCCGGTAGATCGGTCGGGCCGCCTCCCCATCCCCCAGCCGCTCCTGCGCGCGGGCCTCCCAGTAGGCGGCCTGGTCGGCCAGCGTCGAGTGCGGATACTCCCGCGCCAAGCGACGGAAGACCGCGCGGGCCTGGGTGTGCCCGCCCTGCTGATAGGCGGTCCACCCGGCATGCCAGAGGGCCTGCGTCGCGAAGTTCCCCTCCGGCGCGCGATCGACCAGATCGATCCAGGTCCGGATGGCGTCGGCAGGCCGTCCCTGATCCTTCAGGACGAAGGCGGTGAGGTAGCGGCCTTCCTGGGCTTCCGGCCTCTCGGGATCGCGGGCCCAGAGGCGGTGGCCCACGGCCAGCGCCTGCTGATACCGGCCCAGACGATACTGCGCCTTCAGTTCACCCAGCAGGCCGGACGCCCCGCCGGCCTTCCGGTACAGAGGAATCGCCTGATCATGCTGTTTCAGATGGAAGCGGGCCTGGGCCATCTGATGCCAGTCGTTCGGCTCGGGACGCCACTGCCGGTCTCGCGCGAGCTGCCAGGCCGTGAGGGCGGTCTTCCACCGTCCCCGCTGATACAGTTGGGCCGCGCGCGCCGCATATTCCTCCCCCGTCCAGGGTTCCGCGCGGACCGGAGCTTCCTTCAACAACCGATCTGCCTCCTCGGCTTCGGGCGTGTCCGGATGCGCGACCCACAGGCGCCGGAGCACGAGGATCGCCTCCCCTTCTGCCTCGGACAGCAGGCAGCGGCCGAGGGCCAGCTTCACGCGCGGGAGGTCCGGATGACGGGGGAATTCCCGGATGAACCGCCTGAATCGATCGCTCGCGGAGCCACAGTGATTGGCCGCCGCAAGGGCCTCGCCTCCCTCCAGCAAGGCATCGGGGATCCAGACGCTGCCGCGTTCCTCTTCGG
>JACRHK010000262.1 GCA_016217625.1 Nitrospirota bacterium | reverse complement strand
GCGACCCCGCGCATCCCGAACGCTATGCGAAGGATTCTCAGGACACCTTCGACTTCACGCCCCACATCCTGGAGGCATTAGACCACCTGGAGGTGGATGTGCTCCTCCCCATCGGCGGTGAGGACACGCTCGGCTACGCCCTGCGCCTCGCGCGCGAGGGGTTCCCCGTGGTGGCCATCCCCAAGACGATGGACAACGACGTCTATGGGACCGACTACTGCATCGGCTTCAGCACGGCGGTGAGCCGGAGCGTGGAGATGATCCACCAGCTCCGCACCAGCGCCGGCTCGCATGAGCGCCTCCTGGTGGTGGAACTCTTCGGGCGCCATTCCGGAGAGACGTCCTTGATTGCCGCGTACCTGGCCGGCGTGGACCGGGCCGTGATCTCCGAAGTGCCGTTCCATATCGAGCGACTGGCCAAGTTCCTCGTGGAGGACCAGCGGGCCAACCCCAGCCGGTATGCCGTCGTGACGGTCTCCGAGGGGGCGCGGATGCTGGGGGGCGACGTGTTGGAAACGGGCGAGCCCGACGCTTACGGCCATCGGAAGCTGGGAGGGATCGGGCTGCAGGTCGGGGAAGGGCTCAAGCGGCTGACGGGGGAAGATGTCCTCTACCAGCCGCTCAGCTACCTCATGCGATCCGGGGCGCCGGATTCCCTGGACCTGATGGTGGCCGTGAACTACGCGCAGCTCGCGATGACCCTCTGCCTGAACAAGGAGTACGGCCGCATGGTGGCTCTGAGGCAGGGGGTCTATACCCACGTCCCGATCCAGGCGCTGGCCGAGGGGGTGAAGCGGGTGGATGTCGCCGAGCTTTACGACATCGACACGTACCGTCCCAAGGTCCGACGTGTGATGGGGAAACCGATGTTTTTGTATTGAGGAGGCTGCTGAAAAAGTCCAGTTGCTTCGTTCTCGCTCTTCGGACTCCCTCAACGTACTTCTAGTACGCCTCGGTCGTCCTCAGGGCTGCGGCCTTGCATCTGGAGCTTTTTGAGCAGCCTTTTGGCTATTTCGCCTTTACTTACACTCCCCGATCCTCCGTCCCTTCATCTTCATGACCATCGTCATCTGTTGGCCCTGCGTCGTCATGGTCGTGCGGATCGTCCCATCGTATGTGGTTCTCCGGTAAGTCACTTCGCCCTGGCTGTTCGCCGTTCCGCCCCCCTCCATCGGGCACTCCGCGGCCCAGACCACGGTATCGCCCTTTACAGACATCTTCTTGATCGTGCAGGGGTTCTTCCCCTGCTGGGGGGAGCTGTTGGGGAGGTAGTTCTCCTTTGTCAGGCACTGGGTGCTGGTGAACGACATCGGCTGGGGCATCATCCCCCCCTCCATCGTCATCGTGATCTCCCACTGGCCGTACTGGATGTCGGGCGCCGCCGACCAGGCTGCCCCGTGCAGCGCCAGCAGGAAGAGCCCTGCCGCCGTGATGCTCAGCATGACTTTCATCGTGTGTCCTCCTTTCCGTGTGCGTGAGGGTTAGCTCGCCTCGCCCTTCGGTTTGGAGGGGGAGGCGCGCGACTGGTATTTCGCCACCGCCCGGTTGTGCTCCCTCAGCGTCTCGGAGAAGTAGTGGGTGCTGTCGTTCTTCGAGACGAAGTAGAGATAGCTCACCTTAGCCGGCCGGAGGGCCGCTTCGAGGGCGGCCTTCCCCGGATTGGCGATAGGGCCCGGCGGTAGCCCCTTGTGGCGGTAAGTGTTGTACGGGGAGGGATGGCGGAGGTCTTCCTTAAGGAGGTTGCCGTCGAACGCCCCTGCCAGGATGAGGCCGTAGATGACCGTCGGATCGGCCTGGAGCGGCATCCCCTTGCGGAGGCGGTTGTGGAAGACGGCGGAGACCAGGGGGCGCTCCTCAGGCGTGCCGGTCTCGCGCTCGATGATGGAGGCGAGCGTAACGACCTGTGGCTCCGTCATCCCCATCGCTTCGGCCTCGGCCAGCCATTGGGGGGTGAAGACCTCCCGATACCGCCGGACCATCTGCTGGATCGCTTGCTCGACCGGCTCGCCCTTGGGAAAATAGTACGTGTCGGGAAAGAGGAACCCTTCGAGCGACTTGGCGGGAACACCCAGGAGGGATTCCGCGAAGGCGGGATCGCGGACCCACCGGAGAAAGGTCTTGCGCTCGGTGAAGCCGACCTCCTCCAGAAGACGGCCGATCTGGCCGGCCGTATACCCCTCCGGGACCACCACCTGATACTCGATGACCTTGCCGGACTTGAGCGCCTCGAGGACGTCCCAGACCGTCATCCGGGTGTGGAGGGCGTACACTCCCCGGCGGACGTTGCGCGTGATCCCTTCGTAACGGGCGAGCAGGGTCATCAGATGCTGGCTCCGGACAACGCCTGCCTCTTCCGCGCGGCGGGCGATCTCCTGGAACGGGGCGCCCACCGGGACCTCCACCTCCCGCCATTCCCGCTTTGCGCTCGGCGGAGTGAAGAGCAGAGAGAGATGGATCCCTCCCACCAGGAGGAGGGCCAGGAGGGTGAAAAGCACGAGGGGGCGCTTCATCCCCCGTTCTCCGGTGTGGACGCGCCGCTCGATTGACTTCGCCGGTCGAGGTACCCCTGGAGGATCAGGACGGCGGCCAGCTTATCGACGACCTGTTTTCTTTTCTTCCTCCCGAGGTCGGCTTCCAAAAGCGTCCGCTCGGCCGCCACGGTGCTCAACCGTTCGTCCCAGAAGGCAAGGGGAATCGCGATGGCCGCCCGGACCTTCTCGGCGAAGGCCTGGACCTTCTCCCCCTGCCGGCCGATCGTCCCGTTCATGTTCTTCGGAAGGCCGACGACGATCTCGCTGACTTGGTACTCCTCAACTAATCGCTGAAGAAACAAGAGGTCGTCCCGGAGCGACTTCCGATGATGGGTGGTGAGACCCAGGGCAATCCGCCCCCGATCGTCGCTTACGGCGATCCCGATCGTCTTGTCGCCCACGTCCAGGCCGAGGATCCGCATGGCTACTTCCGACCCAGCCGATCGGCAATCGCCTCGGGGACGGCTTCGAGGGCCTTGGCGATGCGGGAGGGGTCGTTGCCGCCTGCCTGGGCGGTGTCAGCTTTTCCCCCGCCGCTGCCGCCG
>JACRHK010000259.1 GCA_016217625.1 Nitrospirota bacterium | reverse complement strand
TCACCCTCTCCAACTGCATCAACTCCGGCCTCCGCCGGGTGGCGGTGATCGTCCAGTACAAGTCCCTCTCCCTGATGCGCCACCTGAAGCTCGCCTGGGACGTCTTTAACAGCGAGCTGGGGGAATTCGTCATCGCCGTGCCTCCCCAGCAGCGGGTGGGGAAGGAGTGGTACCAGGGGACGGCCGACGCCATCTATCAGAACGTCTACATGATCGAGAAGGAGCTCCCCGATTACTTGCTCGTCCTGGCCGGCGACCACCTCTACAAAATGGACTACGGGGAGATGTACCGCTTCCATCTGGACCGGAAGGCCGAGGCCACCATCGCCGCCATCGAGATCGAGCTGGAGAATGCCCGCGCATTCGGCGTGCTGGAGGTGGACGCGAAAGGGAGGGTCGTGGGGTTTGATGAGAAGCCCCGCCACCCCAAACCCCTCCCGGGGCGGCCGGACAGGGCTTTTATTTCGATGGGGGTCTATCTCTTCAATCGGAGGGAGATCGTCGACCGGCTGAAGACCGACGCCCTCCAGGACACAGCCCACGACTTCGGAAGAGACATCCTGCCGGCGATGATCAAAGAGGCCCGGGTCTACGCCTACGACTTCAAGGACGAGAACAAAGGGGTGGCCAAGTATTGGCGGGACATCGGGACGCTGGACGCCTACTGGGAGGCGAACATGGATCTCGTGTCCGTGGAGCCCCTCTTCAACCTCTATGACCGGGACTGGCCGATCCGCACGTACCACGGCCAGTACCCCCCGGCGAAGTTCGTCTTCGCCCAGGAATACCCCGGGGGACGCCTGGGGATCGCGCTCGACTCCATCGTCTGCGAGGGGTGCATCGTCAGCGGCGGCCGCGTGCAGAACTCGGTCCTGTCTCCCAGCGTCCGGATCAACTCCTCTGCCGAAGTGCGGGAGTCGGTCCTCATGGAGAATGTCGTCGTCGGCCGGCACTGCCGGATCCGCCGGGCGATCATCGACAAAGACGTGACGATCCCTCCGGGGACGATCATTGGATACGACCCGGAAGAGGATGCTCAACGGTTCCATGTGACCCCCTCAGGGATCGTTGTGATCCCCAAGGGGATATCGATAGACGCGAAGGGTGAAGAGTCAGCCCCGATGGGATCGGGGCAGGGAGTCATGGGTCCGGAGGGGAGTCGCCTGGATTACCTCGGGGCGGCAGGTTTTCGATGAGCTTGGTCGGACGGTTGGAGGACCTGGCCCTCCCGGACATCTTTCAGATCATCAGCCTGAGCAAGAAGACGGGCACCCTGGTGGTCAAGGGCAAGGCGGGGACCGGCATGGTGGTCTTCCGGAACGGCCAGGTCATCCAGGCCGCCACGGACCTGCCGCAGCAGGGGTTGGGCGAGTTCCTCGTGGAGGGAGGGGTCCTCGGCCGCGCCGCCCTGGAAGAGGCCCTGGAGGCGCAACGCCGCGAGCCGTCGCGTCCTTTAGGACAAATCCTTCTACAGATGGGGAAGGTGACCCCCCGGCTCCTGGAACAGGTCCTGCGGCGGCAGATCGAGGAGACGGTCTTCCAGCTCCTGGGATGGCAGGACGGGTTCTTTGACTTCGCCTTGGGGGAGATGGGATCCCCCGAAATGGGGATGACGGAGTTGTACCTCGAGCCTGGGATCAGCCCGGAGTACCTCATCATGGAGGCGACCCGGCTGCAGGATGAGATGCGCCGGGGCGAGGGCCAGCGGCGGATGTCCCTCCGCGAGATGCTGGTCGAGGAGGAGCGGGCGGTCGCCCAATCGGGGAAAGAGGAGGCCCTCCCGGAGAGGGAAGGGGAGGAGGCGGTAGCGGGCCGGGGGACTTGGGGCACGCTCAGCGCCCTGTTTACCGAGCTCCGGTTCCCCACGGCGACCACGGAGATCGCGCTCTTAATCCTCCGTTACGCCAGCGAGGTGGTCAACCGGGCGGTGCTCTTCCTCATCCGGGGGGAAGAGGCGGTGGGACTCGGCCAGTTCGGCGTGGAGGCCCCGGGCGGCTCCGCGGATGAGCGGGTCCGGGCGATTCGGATCCCCCTCAACGAACCCTCCGTCTTCTCCCAGGTGTGGCAACGCCGGCAGGGTTATGCGGGGGCGATAGAGCGGACTTACTGGCACGAGCGGATCTACGAGGCGTTGGGGGGGAAACGTCCGGCAGAGGCCTGCGTGTTCCCCCTCGTCATCGGGGACACCGTCCGTTTCCTCCTCTACGGGGACAACCAGCCGGCCGGCGGACCGCTCCGGGAGGTGGAGACCCTGGAAATCTTCATCAACCAGGCGGGGCTTGCCATGGAGAAGGCGATGCTGGAGCAGCGTCTTCGGGAGATGGAAGCCCGCACCCAACGAGGGGCATAAGGCGGGCTGGAGTAGGCAGTAGGGAGTAGGCAGTAGGCAGTAGGCAGTAGGGAGTAGGCAGTAGGTTAAGGTTGAGGTTAAGGTTAAGGAAGCGTCACAACTCGACCTCAACCTCAGCCTCAGCCTCCAGTTTAACTCACTCGAGGAGGAACAATGCGTTGGGTACTGGTCGTTGAGGATTCGGGCGC
>JACRHK010000261.1 GCA_016217625.1 Nitrospirota bacterium | reverse complement strand
GGCTGAGCCGATCCCCTTTGACGCCTACAAGGACCTGGCTCCCGAGGATTTGCATCTCCGGATCCGCCGGGCCAAGGAGACGCTGAAGGATCGGCTTGTCCTGTTGGTCCACAACTACCAGCGGGACGAGGTCTGGCAGCACGCCGACTTCACCGGCGATTCCCTGAAACTCTCCCAGCAGGCCGCCCGGGAGGCGAAGCCCTTCATCGTCTTCTGCGGGGTGCACTTCATGGCCGAGGCGGCCGACCTCCTTACGGGGCCGGATCAAGCCGTCATCTTGCCCGACCTGGCCGCCGGCTGCTCCATGGCCGACATGGCTGAAGGGGAAAGCGTGGAGCGGGCCTGGCAGGAGCTCGCCACAGTCCTCGATGCCGACAAAGAGATCACCCCCGTGACGTACATCAACTCGTCGGCGGAACTCAAGGCCTTCTGCGGGGCGCGCGGCGGGACCGTCTGCACCTCATCGAATGCAGCTAAGGTCCTCGCGTGGGCATTCGCGCGGCGGCCCAAGGCCCTCTTCTTCCCCGATCAGCACCTGGGACGGAACACGGGGAAGCGGATGGGGATCCCCCTGGAGCAGATGCCCCTGTGGGACCCGGCCGAGCCCTTGGGCGGCCTCACGCCGGAAGCGATCGGCGAGGCCAGGATCCTCCTCTGGAAGGGGTTTTGCTCCGTTCACCAGATGTTCCGGCCCCAGCACATCGCCTACTTCCGCCGGGAGCACCCCGGCATCCATATCATCGTCCATCCCGAGTGCGCGATGGAGGTGGTCGACCTGGCCGACGAGGTCGGATCCACGGAGACCATCATCCGGACGGTGCGGAACGCGCCGGAGGGCACGCTCTGGGCCGTGGGCACGGAGATCAATCTGGTCAATCGCCTGAAGGAAGAATGCCGGGGCAAGAAGCAGGTCTACTTCCTCTGCCCGACCGTCTGCCTCTGCTCGACGATGTTCCGGATCGACGCCCCTCACCTCTGCTGGGCCCTGGAGAACCTGGCGGAGGGGCAGGTGGTCAACCGGATCGTCGTCCCGGACGAGCACCGCCACTGGGCCCGCACGGCCATTGACCGGATGCTGGAGATCTCGCGGTCATAGCTATCAGCTCTCAGCTTTCAGCTTGATCCAGCACCTGCAGGACGGCCACGCGGAACTGCTCCATCGTGAAGGGCTTGTGTAGCACGGGCCGTCCGGATTCGACCAGGAAGGCGGCGGTCTCCCGGCTGAGTGTGTCGCCTGTCGTGCAGAGGACGCGATCCGCCATCCGAGGGGTTTCGCCGGCGATGTGCCGGTAGATCGCTTCTCCGCTCATCTCCGGCATCTTCAAGTCCAGCAAAATGAGGTCGTATCCCTGCTCCCCGGATTGTTGGCACTTCCGGAGCGCCTCCTGCCCGCTGTAGGCCACGTCCACCCGGTGCCCCATTTGCCGAAAGAGCTGGAAGCAGACGTCCACGATGGCCGGCTCATCGTCCACGATGAGGACCCGGCGCGACCGGGAAACCTCTGCCGGAGAAACGGCGGCAACGGGGGTGGTCCCGTCCTCAGCCTCCGCGGCGACCGGCATCTCCACAAAGAACGTAGCCCCCTTCCCCTCTGCGCTCTCCACCCAGATCTTTCCCCCATGGGTCCGCACGATGCCGTAGCTCACCGAGAGCCCCAGCCCCGTCCCCTGGCCCACCGGCTTGGTGGTGAAGAAGGGATCGAAGATGCGCGGCAGATCGGCGTGGGAGATCCCCGGCCCGGTATCGGCAATCATCACGCGGATCCGCTCCCCGCGGGGTTCCGTCCTGACGGTGAGAACGCCCGGCCGCTCCAGCGAAGCCATGGCCTGGTAGGCGTTCGTCACGAGGTTGAGGAAGACCTGCTGCATTTGGTGATAATTGGCCAGGACCTTGGGGAGGTGCGCGTTGGGCGCCAACTCCCGCCGGAGCGTGATGTTGTTGACCCGGAGCTGGTAGGCCACCAGATCGAGCACGCTCTCGAGGATGCCGTTCAATCCCACCGGCCGCTTCTGGGAGTCCTGGGTGCGGGCGAACGTCAGGAGATTGCGAACGATGTGCGCGGCGCGGAGCGCCCCCTCGCTGATGCGGGAGAGGTCCCGGCGGACCTCCTCGGGACACTCCTTCTTCTCCATAGCAAGCTCCGCGAACCCTACGACCGTGGTTAAGGGGTTGTTGAGCTCGTGCGCCGCGCCGGCCACGAGCTGGCCCAACGAGGAGAGCTTCTCCGATTGCAGCAGCGTAACCTGGGTGCTCTCCAGGGATGCCAGCAGGTCGTTGACCGCCTCCGCCAGATCCCGGACCTCCGGGGGACCGGCGATGCGCGCCCGGGCCTTCGGGTCTCCCGCCTGGCGGATGTCCTGCACGTCGTCCGACAACGCGGCCATCGGCCGATAGACGATCCGTTGCAGGGCCCAGGCCAGGGCGACCATCAACAAGCCGGTAAAGGCCATGATGACGATCCACTGGAGGCGGAGCGCGCGGAAGAGCGCCTGCAGCGGGTTGTTCGGATGCTCCACCTCCACCCGAAGCAGAGGCGCAAGCGTCTCGCTCGCCACGAGGTCCGACGTCGAGCGTTGTTCAGCAGTGATCACCTCCAGCCGTTCCACTTGAAGGTTCCCTCGCGCGTGGCTCCGGTTGTGAGAGGCCGGCTGAAAGTGGAACGTGACGTGGTACAGGCCCCCGAGATCGTCCGCGAACGCCGACCCCAGCACCCTCCCCAGAAGGATGCTCCCCTCCGGGGCGGCCCCCCGGGCATCCGACCGGATAGGCTCCAGCGCGACGGCCGCCACGCCCATCGGGGTGACGGCATAGCCATAGAAGGGGGTGTGCCACGGAAGCGCGGGGATGGCGGATTCCGCCGCGCCGGAGACGTATAGCGGCTTCCCTTCCCGGTCGAACACGGCAAGGAACCGATCCCCCCGCCCGTCGCGCACCCAGCGTCCCAGGTTCGCCTCGCCCCAGTACGGATCCGGCACGGCGACGAAGACGGCCAGCTCCCCCCAATGCGCCAGGCGCTCCGCCTCTTCGTGGAGGTGGAAGCGCTGATCTTCCATCGCCCGGACGACAGTCTGATGGATTCCCCCGGCCCACGCCCTCTCCGCTTCCTCCACATAGCGGATCGTCGCCCGGCCCTGCCAGAGGAACCAAACGCCGAGGAGCGCGAGCCCCACGGCGCCCACCAGCAGCGGGATCTGCCACCGCATGGGGAGGCGTTGGAGTTGTTCCGCCCACCCCCTCCATCCCTCAATGACGGGCGGGAGCTTCACCCCGTTCCTCCCAGGAAGCCTCCACCTTCAAGCTGGGGAGGCTTGCCTTGAGCCTGTCGAGAGAAAGGACTGACAGGTTCGACAAGCTCACCGCCAGGTTGAAATCGCTTCCGTTGAGTTTCCGTCAGGAGGGGAGTAACGGGGTTCACGGCAACCCTTTCAGGAACTGCTGCGCGGCCTCGGCGAGATCCTCCGCCAGGAACTCCCGAAAG
>JACRHK010000031.1 GCA_016217625.1 Nitrospirota bacterium | reverse complement strand
GCTGCCGCTGCACAAGACGCTGGTATTGCTTGGGACTCTGAAGGAACACGAGGATGAGCGGTACAGTGAACATGAGCGATTGGCTTTGGCCAAAGCGATTGTCTTCCAAATTAGCAACCTCCACTTCGGGCCAGAAGTAGGGATCGGCCCTGCTAAGCCTGATGCTCCGGCAGTCGCGCCTTGGTTGAACGAGATGCGGGAGATGGCGGACGACCTGCGTGTATTAAGGGCCAAAGCCCATACCCGATCCGTTGTTCATCGAGCCGACTCAAGGCGCCTAACTCCTGCCTTGGAGCCAGCTTTTGTAGATGCAGTAATTACGTCGCCGCCGTACCCCAATGAGAAGGACTATACTCGAACCACCCGTCTTGAGTCGGTGTTGCTAGGTTTTATCCGTAACAAGCAGGATTTGCGGTTGGTCAAACAGGGATTCGTGCGATCTAACACCCGCAGCGTGTACAGGGACGATCAGGATGACCTGCTGGTAGCTGATCACAAAGAGATTCAACGAATCGCTCGCGCCATTGAGAAGAGGCGTATCGAACTTGGCAAAACTTCTGGTTTTGAGCGCCAGTATGCAAGGGTCACAAAGCTGTACTTCGGAGGTATGGCCCGCCATCTTTCTGACCTCCGTACAATACTGCGTCCAGGCGCTCAGCTCGCTTATGTCGTGGGAGACCAGGCATCGTACCTCCGGGTGATGATCCGAACCGGGCAACTTCTAGCCGGCATCGCTCGCTCGCTAGGCTATGAAGTGATGGGCATTGATTTGTTTCGGACTCGGCTGGCCACTGCAACAAAAGAACAACTGCGTGAGGAGGTCGTACTCCTCCGCTGGCCGGGCAAGAGAGACCACAGAAAGGCAGCCTTGTGAGCCGACAGAAAATCTACGTTTCGATCATCGAGAAGATCTTCCGCTCAAAATTCAAGCCCGGCATGCGGGAAGTAGGTTTCGAGCGGGAGGAGATCGTCAAGTTCGGCAAAGTCCTCAAGGTTGATCTGCCCAAGAACCTTGGGGATTTGGTCTACAGTTTTCGATACCGCGCAGCCCTGCCGGCCAAAATCCAAGCCACGGCTGGCGAAGGCGAAGCGTGGATCATTCGCCCAGCAGGCCGGAGCAAGTATCGCTTCGTCCTCGTGCCAAACACGCCTCTCGTCCCGAATTTAAACATGACCGCAACAAAAGTGCCCGACGCCACCCCTGGCATCGTCGCCAAGTATGCTTTCAATGATGAACAAGCGCTGCTCGCTAAGGTACGCTACAACCGGCTTGTCGATATTTTCACCGGCGTCACCTGCCACTCGCTTCAGAACCACCTGCGGACAACGGTGCCCGAAATGGGCCAGGTAGAGACCGACGAAATCTACGTCGGCGTCGATAAGAAGGGGATTCACTACGTCTTTCCGATCCAAGCCAAGGGCGGTACTGACAGGTTGAGCATCGTGCAAATCGAACAAGACTTCGCCGTCTGCGCTCAAAAGTTTCCATCGCTGATCTGCCGACCAGTCGCCGCGCAATTCATGCAGGACAATGTCATCGCGTTGTTCGAGTTTGAGCAGAGTGAAAACGGCGTCAGCATCGCTGCTGAGAGGCATTACAAGTTGGTCCCGCCGGAGGAAGTGACCGAAGCCGACCTAGCCGCCTATCGACAGCGTACGTCTGACTAAAAATTAGGTCTACCCACCCCAGGCGGCAGAGGCCCCAGGCGGGCCGGGTGGGGGCGGCCCGGCGGGGATAGAGGACAGGACCGAGCGGCCCAGCGAGGCCGTGGCCGCGGCCTAGCGGCCACACCACTTACGCGCCCGACCCCCGCCCGCGGCTCTAAGAGTGTGCCGGCGGGGGTAGGAGGGCGCGGGATGCGCAGCGGCCTACGCCGATCACGTTGACAGGGGAAGGCCGCTGCGCTCAAAATAGGTTCGAAGCTCGTCCGATAGGGGCGGCCAAATTCTCGTAATTTAGCGACGAACAGGAGGGAAAGTGAGAATGATTCAAGACATCCTGAGTTACTGGGAAAAGACGCTGGCTGCCGCGAAGCCGGAGGATCTGAAGGGGATGCTGGAAAATCTCATGAAGGAGCGGAAGCAGTTCGATCCGGAGACGGAGAAGGCCCTGGTGGTCCTCCACGACCGCTACGCGCAGAAGGCGGCGAGCGGGAAATAAGTCAATAAGTCAATAAGTCAATGAGTCAATAAGGGAATGAGCCAATATGTTTAACACATTTTTTCATTGACTTATTGACTCATTTGCTCATTTTGATGTTCCATTCCTCATCCCCTAACCCCTACCCCCTCTTCCGGCCGGGCGATCTGAACGCCTTCTTCGGCCTCATCATCGACAACCTCACGCAGCTCGTGATCCTCTCTGGTGTCCTCATCGGCGTCTTCGGGTTTCCGGCGGATCTCGTCCTCACGCAGATCCTGCCGGGTTGCGTGGTGGGCGTGGTCATCGGCGACCTGGCCTACACACGCATGGCGGTCTCGCTCGCCCGGAGGACGGGCCGGACGGACGTGACGGCCATGCCGCTGGGGATCGACACTCCGTCGCTGTTCGCCTTCGCGTTCGGCGTCATCGGTCCTGCGTTCGTCCTCACGCGCGATCCGCACAAGGCGTGGGCCATCGCCATGGCGGCCATCGTCCTCACGGGCGGCCTGAAGAGCGCCTTGGCTTTTGTCGGCCCCGCGATCCGACGCGCGGTCCCCCGGGCGGGCCTCCTGGGTCCCATTGCGGCCATCGCCATCCTGCTTATCGCGTTCTTTCCGTCGCTTCGCATTTTCCACCACCCCATCGTCGGTCTCGTGAGCCTGGTGATCATCCTGACGGCCATCATCGGAAAGATCCGGTTTCCTTGGGGCATCCCCGGGGCGTTCGCCGGCGTCTTGGTCGGCACGATGCTGTATTACCTGCTGCACTTGTTCGGTCTGTCCGCGCAAGGGACAGAACCGCATGCGGACTTTCATGCGCTCCAGGCGGCCCTGCCCCTACCGACACTGTCCTTCCTGGAGGGGATGTCGGGCGTCCTGCCTTTTCTTCCCGTGGCGATCCCCTTCGCCCTGGCCGTCGTCATCGGCGGGATCGACGTGACCGAGAGCGCGGCGGCCGCGGGGGATGACTACCCGACGCGCCGGATCCTCCTGACGGACGGGATCGCAACGCTTGTCGGCGGCCTCTGCGGGAGCGTCGTCCAGACGACCCCCTATATCGGCCATCCGGCCTACAAGGGGATGGGGGGCGGCGCGGGGTACACGCTCCTGACGGCCCTGGTCATCGGCGGGGCGGGGGTGTTGGGACTGCTGGCGTGGTTGGTGGCCCTGGTGCCCGAGGCGGCGGTGGCGCCGATCCTCGTCTTCATCGGCCTGGAGATCATGGCGCAGGCCTTCCGGGCGACGCCGGGGGAGCACCACAAGTCCGTGGCCCTGGCGTTTGTGCCGATCATGGCCTACCTGGTCTTGGTGGAGGTGAAGGGGGCGTTGGGGAATGTCGGCGTCGTCCCTTCGGCGCTCAAAGCGGATTGGGCCGCGGCCTATCAAGGGCTTCTCCTGATGGCGAACGGCTTCCTCATCACGGCCATGCTCTGGGCTTCGATGCTCACGTTCATCATCCAACGGCGCCTCCACGCAGCCGCGGGCTATGCGGGGGTCGCCGCACTCCTCACCCTCTTCGGCGTCATCCATTCGCCCTTCGACGACGGGCGGTTGTTCCTTCCCTGGCAGCTCGCCGCAGAGGCAGGGGTGTCCTGGCCGCTTCAGATCGCCGCGGCCTATGGAATCGTGGTGTTGTTACTTCTCACCTGGGGGCGGAGTCTGGATTGTAAAGAGTCAATAAGTCAATAAGTCAATGAGTCAATGAGTCCATGAGACGATGTGCGGACGGTATTCGCAGACGAAGGGGCTGGACCGGCTCAGGGAGCGGTTCGGGTTCCGGAGTGATCTGACTTCCCTCCCGCCGCGCGATAACCTCTGCCCCGGCCAGGAGGCGCCGGTCATCGTGAGCGCGGCGGGGAGGGATCTGCGGTTGATGCGCTGGGGGTTGGTCCCCCCGATGGGCATCGGGGCCATAGGTGCACGCCTCATCAACGCCCGGGCGGAGACCCTGGGTCGGAAACCCAGCTTCCGCGCGGCCTTCGAACGAAGACGCTGCCTCGTGCCGGCCGATGGGTTCTACGAGTGGCAGCCCGCGAGCGGAGGGAGCCGCAGGAAGACTCCCGTGCGCGTGGTCCTGAAGAACGGCGAGCCGTTCGCCATGGCCGGCCTCTGGGAGGCCTGGCGTAGGCCGGATGGCAGCGAGCTCTACTCCTTTACGATTGTCACCACGGAGGCCAACGACCTCCTCCGGCCAGTGCACGACCGGATGCCGGTCGTCCTCCGGCCGGATGAGGAAGACCGCTGGCTCGATCCCGCAATGCGCGAGGCCGCGCGACTGCAACCTTTTTTGACCCCGTATCCTGCCGAGGAGATGGATTGGTATCCCGTCTCGCCGGTCGTGAACGACCCCCGCCGAGACTCGCAGGAGTGTATGCATCCTGCCTCATTCTGATGATAGGACAGTGTGAGAAGATGCAGCGTGGAGGTTTGACAATGCCCTCCTCATATGCTACCGTTGGAATCAGCTCGGGCAGAGCATCTCAAGGGGGTCAGTATGGGGCATCGGTATCGAGTGTTATTGGAACCGGATGAAGAGGGGGGATTTGCCGTGTGGGTCCCCGCCTTGCCGGGATGCGTGAGCCAGGGAGAGACGCGCGAGGAGGCCCTAGCCAATATTCAAGAAGCGATTCAGTGTTACCTAGAAAGTTGTCTCAAGCACGGCGAAGAGATCCCCGAAGAAGACGCATTAGAAGAGGTGACGGTTGAGGTAACTGTGTGAGCAAGCTTCCCAGGGATGTCTCTGGGGATCGTCTGCTCCGCGCGCTCTCTCGCGCGGGTTGGTACCAGGACCATCAAGTGGGAAGCCATGTCACGCTCAGACACCCAGAACTTCCTGGAAAGAAAGTCGTCGTCTCCGTTCAT
Organism: Nitrospirota bacterium; assembly: GCA_016217625.1. Classification (GTDB taxonomy): domain Bacteria; phylum Nitrospirota; class RBG-16-64-22; order JACRHK01; family JACRHK01; genus JACRHK01. The sequence continues at coordinate 4,954 of JACRHK010000031.1, read as the reverse complement.
CCTGGACGGCCACTCAAACCCAAAGTTCTCCAGCGCATCCTCCGTGAAGCGGGATTGACGGTGGAAGAACTGCGTGGCCTTCTATAGATATCGATAGGTAGTCACTCCTTTTTAGGATCAGCCTGTTCATGTGCACCTGTTGAAAAAGATTGCGGTCGGGACAGCTTCTGAACCATTTGGCATTCCTTCCTCCGCAGGACTATAATCCCATCATGACTTCATCGGAGGAATTCCATGGGCAAGCGCATCGGTGAGATCCTTTCCTGGTACGGGAGCGACAGTCCCGGCACGCGGGCGCAGATCTATCGCCTGCTGACCCACGGCCGGTTGGGGGGGACGGGGAGGCTCGTCATCCTTCCCGTGGACCAGGGGTTCGAGCACGGCCCGGCCCGGAGCTTCGCGCCGAATCCGCCGGCGTATCATCCACACTATCACTTCGCATTGGCCATTGAGGCGGGGTGCAGCGCCTATGCCGCGCCGCTGGGGTTCCTCGAGGCGGGGGCGGCGGAGCACGCCGGACAAATCCCCCTGATCCTCAAACTCAACAGCCACGATTCCTTAACAGAAGAAAAAGATCCGCTTCCCTCGCTCACGGGGAGCGTCCGGGATGCCTTGCGTCTGGGGTGCGCGGCCGTGGGGTTCACCATCTATCCCGGCTCGGCCCGCAGCCGGGAGATGTATGAGCAGCTCCGGGCCATCGCCGAGGAGGCCAAGGCGTACGGCCTGGCGGTCGTCGTCTGGTCGTACCCCCGGGGGTCGGGGATGAGCAAGGAGGGGGAGACGTCGATCGACGTGGTGGCTTATGCCGCGCAGATCGCCGCCCAGCTCGGGGCACATCTCATCAAGGTGAAGCTTCCCACGGCCCACATCGAGCAGGCGGCGGCGAAGAAGATCTATGAGACACAAAAAATCCCCTTTGACTCGCTGGCCGACCGTGTGCGCCACGTGGTCCAGAGCGCCTTCGACGGGCGGCGGATTGTCATCTTCTCAGGCGGGGCCAAGGCGGAGGATCAGCAGGTCTTTGAAGAGGTCCGGGCCATCAGGGACGGCGGAGGGTTCGGGTCGATCATCGGCCGGAACTCTTTCCAGCGGCCGAAGGGGGAAGCCTTGAAGTTCCTGGGGACGATCATGGGGATCTATGCGGGGGAGATCCCCTGAGGCGTGCGCCAGCAGCTTCGTGCCGCGCGCCACGGGCTCCGCGCTGAGGCCGAAGTTATCTCGTGAAGCGCGCAGCGTGCAGCGCGAAGCGTCTTTTCCCTGTCACACTCTCCGCATGGCGGAGAGGGAACGGCGGATGACGAAGATCCGCTCGTTGTTGGAAGCCAGGTCTTCGGGAATGAAAAAGAAGCCGGTGTGGTCCTTCTGGATCGTGGGGACGAACCCCCGGAGGGTTTCGCCGTCGTAGAAGCGGATCTCCATCCGCGTGCCGGCCTCGCTCTGCCGGGGTCGGGGCGGCAGGGGTTCCTTGTTCCCCTCGAGAGACTTCACGAAGAAGACGGCCTTGGCCTGATCGACATCAATCATCTCTCCCGGGACTGCTGAAGTCGTCTCCCCCTCCCGATGGAGGTGGAAGACCAGCTTATCCGGCCGAAAATCGAGCGTATACCCCTTCTTGAGCAGCCCTCCGCGCAGGTGGACGACGATGCGGTTCCTCACAGTTCCCTTCCTTCCGGTTCCCCCAAATCCCTGAACCATCTTACATGACTTCGGACGCGAAAGCAAACGGCTTTCCCCTTCCAGGGCGCATGGAACCCCGTGGGTTGCCCGCAGGAACCGTCAGGAATGTAATTTAAGTAACAGACTTGACAACACCACCCACCTTGTTCTATAGTTATCATTGTTATTCAAAGCTATCGCGATCGCTTCTTCCGGGGGGACTCGGTGTGAAAAAGACGATCCTGATTGCGGATGATGAGCCGAACATTCGGCTGCTGGTAAAAAGCACGCTGCCCGGCGAGGAGTACGAAGTGGTGGAAGCGGCTGACGGGCAGGAAGCCCTTCAACGCATTCGCGCGACCCGCCTCGACCTAGTCATCCTCGATCTCATGATGCCCCGCTGCACCGGCATCGAGGTGCTCCGGGAGCTCCAAGCGCACCCGCCTACGCCCAAGCCCTCAATCATTGTCCTCACGGCGAAGGTGCACGAGGAGGAGAAGGCCCGGAAGTTCGGCGTGATGCACTACCTCCACAAGCCGTTCTCCCCCCTGGAGCTCCTGGGCGTCATCGAGCGGACCCTGGTCGAGCGAGCGGCTTGAGGGGGCTCCCATGTCCTTCCGGACGCATCCTCCCACAACAACGGCTCTCCCGCCCTGCCTAGCGGGCAGACGGGCGCGCCCACGGCGCCCGTACAAGCCTTCCTACGACCACGTGAAAACCTGCGAGATCCTGGTCCACGGCGACGGCCGGACGCTGCCTGCTCATTTTCAGTCCGAGATGCTTGAGGCCTTCCAGCGCGTGGCGGGGCAGTTCGCCGAGATCTTCAGCGAGTATGCCGATGCGCGTGGGCGTAGGCCAGCGTCGAGCGGAGAGGGGGCGGTCATCCCCAGATGACTCCGCTTGCCCTCACAGCGGGCCAGCCCGCCACAGATCTCGCGCAGGGAGTGCCCGACCCATCTGGCAGAAGAGCATGGCCACGCATGGGCTCCAGCACGAGAAGCCTCGGGCATGTGCCGCTCGGCGTAGGTCCGTTGGACCAGCGCCTGAAACTCCACCCGGGGAAAGAGCTTGAGGAGTTGGGGGGCTCATTCGTTCTCAATCTCTCATTTGGACAAGAGTGACTTCGGCTATAGACCACGCTGAAGGGCGCTGAAGAGTGTTTGGCACAGAAATTGTATCGTGTGGTCTACGTAGCATCGTTACCCCGCGTCCCCAAAGCGTGATCTCCGTCTGCTCTTTCTCAAGGAGGCCCGTCGTCCGAGGGGGACTATTGGAAGAGAACAAAAAGGTTCTGGTTGTAGATGACGAACAGGGCGTCCTCGATCTGATGGCCGAGGTTCTCCCGGGGCTGGGCTGTGAAGTGCTGCTGGCCCGTGACGGGGAAAAAGCCCTTCAGCTCTTCCAGGCGGAGCGGCCACCCCTCGTCATCACCGACCTCAAGATGCCCAAGATCGATGGCCTCACGCTCATCAGGGCTATTAAAGAGGCCAGCCCAAGGGCCGAGATCCTGATCATCACCGGTCATGCCAATCTCGAGTCCGCTATCCAGGCGGTCCGGCTGGGGGCCTTTGATTATTTCCTGAAGCCGTTCAACCTTGAGGCTCTCGGTCGCAGGGTGAATCAGGCCCTGGAGCGCCACCGGCTGGTGTCTGAAAAGGAAGCCCTGCTCAAGGAGTTGGACCAGCGAGTCCAGGCCAGGACTGCGGCGCTGGTTGAAAGCCAACGGCGGCTCCGGGCGGTCTTCAATGAGATCAGAGATTCCCTCGTCATCGTCGATCAAACTTTCACGATCGTGGTCGCCAACGAAGGGGCTACCGCGCTCTCGGGTACCCCGGTCGAGACCCTCATTGGCCGGAAGTGTTACCGAGAGCTGTTCGGCCGAGAAGAGATCTGCGAAGGGTGCCCGATCCTCGAGGGTTTTGCCACCGGTCGGGCCGCCTCGAGCTCCATGTTACGGCGGAATCCCGACGGGAGCTATCGCTATATGGAAGTCTCCGGTTACCCGCGGGCTGAGGAGGGGGGGCGGCCGACGGAGGTCATCGAGCACATCAGAGATGTCACGAAGAAAATCCACCAGGCGCGCCACCTCCACAACGCAGAAAAGCTTGCCGTCGTGGGGCGGCTCGCTGCGGGGGTGACCCATGAGCTGGGCAATGCGCTCGCGATCATCGGGGGCTCGGCGCAGTTCCTGCTCAGATACCCGGGCGACCGGCGGCAGGCGAGCCGAGAGTTTCTTGAGATAATCCTCCGGAATGTGGAGGCGGCCGACAACACGATCCGGGAGCTCATGAACTTTGCTCGGCCGAGGGATCCGCTCTTGGGGCCCATGGATGTGACCGAGTCCCTGGATCGAGCGTGTCTTCTCTTGAGAGGGGAGTTCGCACAGCATGGCGTGGAGGTCGTGCAGCAATATGCCCCTGCCCTCCCCCGTATTCAGGGCGATTCGGAGCAACTCCAGAAAGTCTTCCTCAATCTTCTCCTTAATGCCGTCCAAGCGATGGAAGAGGGCGGAACGATCACGATCAGGGCTGTCTTTGATCCCCCGGAATGGGTCCGGGTGGAGCTGATGGACACTGGCCGGGGCATCTCTCAGGAACACCTCGAACGCATTTTCGACCCCTTCTTCACCACCCGGGAGCGGGGGACGGGGCTGGGCCTGTCGATCGTCCACCGCCACGTGGAGGCCCACCGGGGGAGGCTGACCGTGGAGAGCCAGGAGGGAAGGGGGACCCGATTCACCGTCTTTTTCCCGGCCACAACCCCTGAGCAGGTTCAGGCCGGGGTGGGATGACGGAGCGGCCGATGCCAAAAGCCCTGGTGGTGGATGACGAGCCCGACATGCGCTGGCTCCTGGCGAGGGTGCTCCGAGATCAGGGCTTGGAGGTGGCCACGGCGGAGGACGGCCAGGCCGCCCTGGCGCAGATTGCGCGCGAGCTCCCGGACGTAATCCTCCTGGATCTCAAGATGCCGGGGCTCGATGGCCTCCAGGTTCTGGAGCAGGCGAAGGCAGCGGATCCCCACATGTCCGTCGTGATCATCACAGCCTACGGGGATCTGTGCTCTGCCGTCCAGGCTATGCGGCTGGGGGCCTACGACTACCTCACCAAGCCCTTTGACAACGAGGAGATTCTCTTCACCGTCAGGCGGGCGTTGGAAAAGAGGGAGCTGGAGGCAGCGCGCCTCAAGGCCGCCAAGGTTGCGACTCTTCTGGAGGCGGCACGCGCCATGAGCCATGAGGTGAACAACCCCCTGGCCGCGATCCTTGGCCATGCCCAGATGCTGGAGAGAGAGCTCGGGG